>CAYWLE010000265.1:0-2287 GCA_964458825.1 uncultured Oscillospiraceae bacterium
CTGGAGCTGAAGGATCAGGCGGAGATCGTGATCGCCATCAATGCCAACGACATTGAAAAGAACAAGAAGCGCGGCGACCTGGACATCACCTACGATGCAGACGTGATGCGTCTGGTGGACGTGTTCCGCGATTTTGGTCTGTACGTGAGTAGCATTGCCCTGACCCAGTACAGCGGCCAGCCCTCGGCGGAAATCTTCATGGCCCGCATGCAGAAGCTGGGACTGAAGGTATACCGCCAGTATCTGATACCGGACTATCCATCCAACATACCGCGGATCGTGAGCGAGGACGGCTTCGGCCGCAGCGACTATATTCCCACCACCCGCTCGCTGGTGATCGTCACCGCTCCCGGCCCGGGCAGCGGCAAGATGTCCACCTGCCTGTGCCAGCTCTATCATGAGCATAAGCATGGCGTGAAGGCGGGCTATGCCAAGTTTGAAACCTTCCCTGTGTGGAATCTGCCGCTCAAGCACCCGGTGAACCTGGCCTATGAGGCTGCCACCGCTGACCTGAGCGATGTGAACATGATCGACCCCTACCACTTCGACGCCTACGGGGAAACCTGCGTGAACTACAACCGCGATATCGAGATCTTCCCCGTGCTCCGCGCCATGTTTGAGCGCATCTACGGCTCCTGCCCCTACAAGAGCCCCACGGATATGGGCGTGAACATGGTGGGCAGCGCCATCGTGGACGACGAGGTTTGCCGCGAGGCTTCCCTGAACGAGATCATCCGCCGCTACTACAAGAGCGCCTGTTCCCTGCGCAAGGGGCTTGGCGAGCAGAGCGAGCTGCAAAAGCAGGAGCTGCTGCTGCACACCCTTGGCGCGACTCCGGAGATGCGCTCCACCGTGCTGCCTGCGCAGGAGCTTGCCCAGCGCACCGGCGAGCCTGCCACGGCCATCGAGCTGCCGGACGGCAGGGTGGTTACGGGCAAGACCAGTGAGCTGCTGGGCGCGTCCTCGGCGGCGCTGCTCAACGCGCTGAAGAGCATCGCGGGCATACCAGACGAGATCAAGCTCATCGCCCCCGCCGTGATCGAGCCGATACAGGATCTCAAGGTAAACCACATGGGCAACCGCAATCCCCGCCTGCATACCGATGAGGTGCTCATTGCCCTTGCCATCTGCGCGGCGACCAATCCCACCGCCGCCCATGCCGTGGAGCAGCTGGAAAACCTCAAGGGCTGTCAGGTTCACTCCAGCGTCATACTCTCGCAGGTAGATGAAAATGTATTCCAACGTCTGGGCATGCATCTCACCTGCACTCCCGCCTACCAGAGCAACCGCCTGTACCACAAATAAGCAGGCATAGGCTCCTCCATTCCCAGCATATTTATATTCAAGCAGATTCGGAGGTGGATCAGCAATGCAAGGCTACAGGGAAATCAACTACCTTGACGGTATCCGCGCTGCGGCAGAGCATTTGCAGCACGGCGGCGTGTTTCTCAATGTAGGCGGCGAAACCCCCAATACCATGACCATCGGCTGGGCAAGCATCGGCTACATGTGGAAAAAGCCGGTCTTTACCGTGCTGGTGCGACCCCAGCGGCACAGCTACGATATGCTGATCAGGGCCGGCGAATTTACCGTAAGCGTGCCGCTGAACGACGAGCTGCGGCGGCAGCTTGCCTTTGCCGGCACAGCCTCCGGCCGGGACGTAAACAAGTTTGAGGGACACGGCTTGACCGCCCTGCCCGCCAAAGGGGTAAGCGCGCCCATCGTGGCTGAGTGCGGTCTGCACTTCGAGTGCAAAACCCGGCTCGTGCAACCCATGACCCCGGAGCAGATGGATCCCGAGCTGATCAGCGGCATCTATGCCGCAGGCGACTACCACATCATGTTCTTTGGCGAGATCATCAGCTGCTACATTAGCAAATGACCCATGCAACACATGCCCTGCCTGACCAAAAATGGTCGGCGGGGCTTTGTTATGTCCAGCCATACAGCCTCATGCGTATAAGCCCGCTCCTGACAGGCAATACTTTTGCCGTTGGGGGTGATGAAAATGGCACTGAACAAGGTTGAGATCTGCGGCGTGGATACCTCCGCGCTGCCGGTGCTTTCCCATGAATACATGCGCGAGCTGCTGGTTCGCGCCCATGCAGGCGATGCAGAAGCCCGGCGGGAGCTGATTCAGGGCAACCTGCGGCTGGTGCTGAGCGTGCTACAGCGCTTTCACAACCGGGGCGAGAACGTGGACGACCTTTTTCAGGTTGGCTGCATCGGTCTGATGAAGGGGCTGGACAACTTCGACCTGAGCATGAACGTGCGGCTGAGCACCTAC
>CAYWLE010000266.1:0-2256 GCA_964458825.1 uncultured Oscillospiraceae bacterium
CCCAGCTCTATTACTGCTTCGGATGTCACAAGGGTGGAACGGCGCTTAATTTCGTAATGGAAATGGAGCGGATGGAGTTTCAGGAGGCAGTGAAGTATCTGGCGGAGCGGGCTCATATGGAGCTGCCGCAGGAGAACAGAAAAGAGAGTAGAAAAGAAGGCGGGGCATACGCCAGCGCTGAGGAAAAAGAGCGCATTTATGAAGCAAACACGCTTGCCGCCCGCTATTTTCATTCGATGCTCTGGACGGACGAGGGTGCTGGGATACTGGATTATCTCTACAAGCGCGGTCTGAGCGACGGGGATATCCGCCGCTTTGGCTTGGGCGCGGCTCCCGGAGGCTGGGACAGCCTGATTTCCTATCTTGGCGAGCAGGGCTTTGAAAAGCCACTGCTCAAAAAAGCGGGTCTTGCGGTGGAAAGGGACGGGCGCTATTACGATATGTTTCGTGGACGCGCCATTTTCCCCATCATCAATGCACAGGGCAGGGTGCTTGGTTTTGGCGGTCGCGCCATGGGCGATGCACAGCCCAAGTATCTGAATACGCCGGACACGCCGGTTTTCAACAAGCGGCACGGTCTGTACGCGCTGAACTTCGTAAAGAAAGAGCGGGACGTGGGCAGGCTGGTGCTGGTGGAAGGCTATATGGACACGGTATCGCTGCGCAAGAGCGGCGTTCGCGGCGTGGTTGCCACGCTGGGCACGGCGCTGACCACGGAGCAGGCGAGGCTCATCAAGCGATACGTGCCGGAGGTTTGGATCAGCTATGATGGCGACGGCGCGGGACAGAAGGCAGCGCTGCGTGCGCTGGATATCTTCGATGAGATCGACGGTATCACGGCGAGAGTGATCGATTATCCCAGCGGACAGGATCCAGACGACTATGTGCGCGCCAACGGGCTGGCTGGCTTTGAGCGTCTCAACCGCTACGACGCCACGGAGTACCGCATGCTGCGGGCGAGGGACGGCTTGGATATAGGCACGCAGGACGGCATGACCCAGTATGCACTGCGCTGCTGCGAGATACTGAGAAAAATAAAGAGTCCCGTGGAGATGGAAAACCACCTGCGCAGGCTGGTTAGCCAGACGGGCTACGATCGGGAAATATTGCTGCGGCAGATCGGCGTGGCGGCGACGACGACTCCCGCTGCGACGCAGGGGAGGCGGCTTCGCCCAAGGAGCGGCGAGGAGGCCCGGGCAGACGATGCTCTGCTTGCCGAGCGTGCGCTGCTTACGCTGCTTGCCGAGGGCGGGATACCTGCCGAGATGCTGCGAGGCGAGGATTTTTCCGAGGGTACACACCGCCGCGCAGCCGAGTGGCTGCTGGAAGGGAAAAACGCCGCGGCATTTGTGGAGAGCATAGAGGACGAAAAGGAGCGCAGCGAGGCGATGCGTGCGCTCAATTATACGCCGCTGCCCAAGGAGCGGGAGGAACGCATGCTGCTGGCGGAGTCCAGCCTGCGAACCATACGCCACAAGCGGCTCAGGGAGCGCATGGCGGCGATTGAGAACGAGATTCATACGGCCGATGCAACGCGAAAGGCGGAGCTTTACGCACAGATGCAGGATATTATGCAGGCTTTAGAGGACTGAACCGGTCGAAAGGAGTGGCCTAAATTGAACAAGACGGCTTCGAATATGGAAATGATGAAGGCACGCATCGGCGAGCTGATCGAGACCGGAAAATCCAAGGGTGTACTGACCTACAAGGAAATTGTGGAGCTGCTGGGCGATGTGGAGCTGGATAGCGAACAGTTTGATCGCATCCTCGATACCCTCAGCGGGCTGAATATTGAGGTTATCAAGGATGAGGCGATTCCTGAGGCGGAGCTGACTGCCGAGCCTGAGGTGGAGGAAGTGGATATCTCCGTGCCGGAGGGCATCAGTATTGATGATCCGGTGCGCATGTACCTCAAGGAAATCGGCAAGGTTCCGCTGCTGACCGCCGAGGAGGAGATCGAGCTTGCCCAGCGCATGGAGGAGGGCGATGAAAACGCCAAAAAGCGCCTGTGCGAGGCAAACCTGAGGCTGGTTGTATCCATCGCAAAGAGATATGTTGGTCGCGGCATGCTGTTTTTGGATCTGATCCAAGAGGGCAATCTGGGGCTTATCAAGGCGGTGGAGAAGTTTGACTACCGCAAGGGATATAAGTTTTCTACCTATGCAACGTGGTGGATCCGTCAGGCGATCACCCGTGCGATTGCCGATCAGGCGCGTACCATACGCATACCGGTTCACATGGTGGAAACCATCAACA
>CAYWLE010000267.1:0-2247 GCA_964458825.1 uncultured Oscillospiraceae bacterium
TTGAAGGGCTTGGTCATGTAATCGTCCGCGCCGTACTCCAGCCCCAGGATCTTGTCCATATCGTCGCCCTTGGCGGTGAGCATGATGATCGGCACATTGCTGCGCTCGCGGATCCGCTGGCAAACCTCGATGCCGTCCAGCTTGGGCAGCATCACATCCAGCAGGATCAGATCATACTGGCCGGCAAAGAACTTGCTCACGGCCTCCTCGCCATCCTGGGCGGAATCCGTATCATAGCCATCCTGCTCCAGAGAATATTTCAAACCCTTTACAATTAAAGGCTCGTCATCTACGATCAATATCTTTTTAGCCACTTTTTGACCTCCAGATTGCAGTTTGTCCTACAAGCATTATGTAAACATTGCAAGTTCATGATTTTGTCACCATAATTATACACGATTCACCGAGATATTTCAAGTGTCAACATGTAAATGTTAGAAATCTTGATATTTATCCATGCTTGGAAGAGCGTGGCTGTAATATTATCCCACGAAAGCCGTTCATAACTGTTAGTTTTCCGTGTTAATCTGTACAAAACTGAAATTCAATGCTATAATGTTATGAACATGTGCATCGAGATTGCAGTTCTACTGCCTTTTTCGATATAATTTCGATATAAGCCAAACCAATTTCCCAATATCTTCGTCTGATCCATGGAAATGACTGGCAACCAAGCCCAAAATGCTGGAGGTACGATACCTATGCGCCGCAAGATACCTGCGCTTCTGCTTCTCATTGCCCTGCTGCTTACCGCGCTGGGTTCGCCTGCCCTTGCCTTCACGCCGGAAAACTATGATTCCGCCAATCCCGGCGCGCTCACGGCAGATATGCTCTATTCCAAGGCAGCCATCCTCATCGACGCCGATTCCGGCAGCATGCTCTTCGGCAAGAATGAAAATGAGCTGATGAACCCCGCCAGTACCACCAAGATCATGACCCTGCTTCTGGCGCTGGAGAGCGGCATACCGCTGGATATGGAAATCGCCATCCCGCAGGCGGCTGGCAGCGTGCCCAGCGGCAGCTCCCTCATCCCCGTCTACCCCGGCGAAACCATGACCTTTGGCGACCTCCTCAAGGGCTTTCAGGTGCATTCGGGCAATGACGGCGGCCTTGCCATCGCCGTTCTGGTTGCCGGCAGCGTGGATAATTTCGTCGCCCGCATGAACCAGCGCGCGCAGGAGCTGGGGCTTAGCAATACCCGCTATGCCAACCCCCACGGCTATACTGCCGACGGCCATTATACCACCGCCCGCGATCTTGCCATGCTCACCAAGCATGCCATGCAGAACCCCACCTTCCGCGAGCTGGTCAAAACCTATAACGGCTCCATCTATGTCCGCGAGCGCGGCGAGATCAAGCTCTATTCCAAAACGCTGATCCTCAAGCCCGATTCCGAATATTATTATCCCGGCTGCATCGGCGTGAAGACCGGCTCCACCAGCGCTGCGGGCGAGTGCTTCGTCGGCGCTGCGGAGAAGGACGGCGCCACCATCATCTCCGTGGTGCTTGGAGCCACCGAGGATAGCCACCGCTGGATCGATACCACCCGCCTCTTTAACTTCGGCTGGACCTGCTACGATAGCTATACTATCGATCAAATGTTCGAGGTCGCCCGCTCCCGCATCGCCAGCATCCGCATCTCCAACGCCGCCGAGGATGATCCCAACGCAGGCATGCTCGATCTCAATATCGCTCAGATCAGCGATACCAGCTACCTGCGCATGGTGGAGCATAATAGCCCCGCCGCCCTCTATGCCGCCGTGGATGATTTTGAGCAGAACGCCCGCGTGCAGATCACCCGCGATCTTACCGCTCCCATCTCCATGGGCGAGATCGTAGGCGACTTCAACTTCGTGGATTCCGCCACCGGAGCCACTGTGTCCGCCAAGCTCGTTGCCAGCCGCGATGTAGCCGAGCGGATCGAAAAGCAAACCCTGCTCGATCTCTTCCCCGTGCTGCGCATCTTCTCCAACCGCATCTTCCTGCTGCTGCTGGCTGTGCTCGCACTGCTGTTGATCCTCATCATCGTGCTGGCTGCCAGCCGCCGCGCCGCCAAGCAGCGCCGCCGCCGCGAAATCTATGAGCGCCGCCGCCAGCAGTACCTGCGCAGGCAGGCGATGCTCGAGCGCCAGAATGCCCCGCAGCAGCCCCGCCGCAGACCCCGCGGCTATGAGGACGACGATCCCTATGATCGCCCCTCTCCCCGCCGCAGACCCCGCTAAAATATTGATCGACTGAATAACTCCC
>CAYWLE010000268.1:0-2246 GCA_964458825.1 uncultured Oscillospiraceae bacterium
CTTCGATGTACTTGCGCTCCACGCCATCCAGCCACAGCACTTGGCTGTAGCCCTTCTGGGCAGCCTTCTCGCCGGCACGGTTGGAAGCGGCATAGTTGCCGCCGCACTTGGCATAGCCGGTGCCGCCGCGAACGGCGCGCACGTCCTCATCCTCGATCATGATGGACACGGGGTTGATGCCCTCGGCATAGTAGGCGCCCACGGGACCGGTGATGATGGCGAAGGTCGCGTTGTGAACGGCATGCACGCCCAGCGTCTCGTCGTTGCCGATGAGGAAGGGGCGGATGTAGAGGCTGGTGCCGTCGGTGTGGGGAACCCAGTCGGCGTCGATCTTCACCAGCTCGGTCAGCAGCTGCATGAAGTCCTCCTCGCTCAGTGCGGGCAGGCACAGGCGCTCGGCGGAGTTGATCATGCGGCGGGCGTTCTCCCGGGGACGGAAGAGCTGGATCTGGTTATCGGCGGTGCGATAGGCCTTCAGACCCTCGAAGATTTCGGAGCCATAATGCAGGCAGGTGCTTGCCGGATGGATGGAGAAATTTGCGAAGGGAACGATGCGGGCGTCATGCCAGCCAGCCTCGCTATTCCAGTCCACCAGAGCCATGTGGTCGGAGAAGATCTTGCCGAAGCCCAGCTTGCTTTCATCGGCGGGCTTTGCCTTGGGGCAGGCGGTTTTTTCAATACGGATATTGAGCATGGTACTTGCCTCCGTTTATCTGCTTATCTGCTTTATTCGTAGTCGCGGCCAAGCTCGAGCGCCTTGAGGTTGACCTCCAGCATCTCGGGGTGCTTTGCCGATACCACCTTGGCGAGGGACGCCTTGACGCTCTCCTCGTCGTACTCGCCCAGCTCCTTGAGGATCTTGCCGGTGAGGATCATGTTGGCGAGGGTCATGTTGTTGTCGGCAGCCATCTTGGTGGCGGGCACGTAGAAGACCTTTACATCGTCGCGCTCAACCTTCCGGTCAATCAGCGTGGAATCCAGAAAGATCATGCCGCCGGGCTGCACACAAGCCTCGTAGCGATCCAGCGAGGGCAGGTTCATCACCATCAGCACGCTGGGCTTATCCACGATGGGGGAACCGACCGGCTCGTCGCTTACGATGACCGAGCAGCTGGCCGTGCCGCCGCGCATCTCCGGACCATAGGAAGGCAGCCAAGATATCTCCTTGCCCTCCATCATGCCCTTATTTGCCAGATACTTGCCTGCAAAGAGCAGACCCTGTCCGCCGAAGCCTGCGATCAAAAAGGAATGGGTCATCTTATTCGGCCTCCTTTGCTGCGCTTCTGTCCTTATAAACGCCCAGCGGGTAGTAAGGAATCATGTTGTCCTCCAGCCACTTCAGCGCCTTTTCAGGAGTAAGACCCCAGTTGGTGGGGCAGCTGGAGAGCACCTCTACCAGAGAGAAGCCCTTTTTGTCGATCTGGTTCTGGAATGCCTTCTTGATGGCGCGCTTGGCATTTTTGATATTCTTTACGTTATTGACGGCCACGCGCTCGAGGTATTCCGGTCCCTCCAGCTCGGAGAGCATCTCGCAGATCTTCACCGGATAGCCGCAGAGCTTGGGGTCGCGGCCGTAGGGGGAGGTCTGGGTTACCTGCCCGGGCAGGGAGGTGGGGGCCATCTGGCCGCCGGTCATGCCGTAGATGGCGTTGTTTACGAAGATGATGGTGATGTTTTCGTTGCGTGCCGCGGCATGCACGGTTTCGGCGGTGCCGATGGAGGCAAGATCGCCGTCGCCCTGATAGGAGAAGACGACGCACTCCGGCTCCGCACGCTTTACGCCGGTGGCGACTGCCGGGGCTCTGCCGTGAGCCGCCTCGATCATATCGCAGGAGAAATAATTGTAAGCCATAACCGAGCAGCCAACCGGAGCGATGCCGATGGTCTTGCCTTCGATGCCCAGCTCGTCAATGCACTCGGCAACCAGCCGATGGATGATGCCGTGGGTGCAGCCGGGGCAGTAGTGCAGCGGCGCGTCGGTGAGGGCATGGGGCTTTTTGAATACTACAGACATTAGTGAGCGCCTCCTTTCTTCGCCTCTTCCATGATCTTGGCATATACCTCGTCGGGGGAGGGGATCACGCCGCCGGCGCGGTTGCACAGGCTGACGGGACGCTTGCAGGAAGTGGCAAGGCGGATATCGTCGATCATCTGACCCATGGAGAGCTCCACGGAGATGAAGCTATGGCACTTCTCCGCCGCGGCGGCGAGCACCTTGTTGGGGAAGGGCCACAGGGTGATGGGGC
>CAYWLE010000269.1:0-2226 GCA_964458825.1 uncultured Oscillospiraceae bacterium
AGCGTTCCCCCCAGCGTGACCCCAGCGTTCCCCCTCAGACGTCCATGCGTAGCTGACGGTTTTCCACGGCTTGGGGCATGGGGGTACCCATGTGATCGTAGGCTGCCTTGGTACAGACGCGGCCGCGGGGGGTGCGCATGATGAAACCAAGCTGGAGGAGATAAGGCTCGTAAACATCCTCAATGGTTGCGGCGTCCTCGCCGGTGGTTGCCGCGAGGGTATCCAGACCCACGGGGCCGCCGCCGAAGCGATGGATCATGGAGGATAGCATGGCGCGGTCGGTCTGATCGAGTCCAAGCTCGTCGATTTCCAATATATCGAGCGCCTCGCGGGCGTTTTCCAGCGTGATGCGACCATCGCCGCGCACCTGTGCAAAATCGCGCACGCGGCGGATGAGGCGGTTGGCGATGCGGGGCGTGCCACGGCTGCGGCTGGCGATCTCCAGCGCGCCATCATGATCGATCTCCACCTTGAGGATCTTGGCGGAGCGCTCGACGATCACGGCAAGCTGCTCCGGCGAATACATTTCCAGACGGAAGGAGATGCCGAAGCGATCCCTGAGCGGCGAGGAGAGCATGCCGGCGCGGGTGGTTGCTCCAATGAGGGTAAACTTGGGAAGATCCAGCCGAATGGAGCGGGCGGACGGCCCCTTGCCGATGATGATATCCAGCGCATAATCCTCCATGGCGGGGTAGAGCACCTCCTCCACGGTATGGCTGAGGCGATGGATTTCATCGATGAAGAGCACGTCGCCGGCATTGAGGTTGGTGAGTATGGAAGCCAAATCGCCTGCACGCTCGATGGCTGGGCCGCTGGTGACGCGGATGTTATGCCCCATCTCGGCAGCGACGATGCCTGCGAGGGTGGTTTTGCCGAGGCCGGGCGGGCCATAGAGCAGGATATGATCCAGCGGCTCATGGCGGGCGATGGCGGCCTGCATATATACGTTCAGACCCTTCTTGAGCTTATCCTGACCGATGTACTCCGCAAGGGCATGGGGACGCAGCGACTGCTCCGCCTCGCCATCCTCATCGCGGAAGCCGGTGGTAATGAGTCTTTCTTCGTCGTGCATGAATGTGCTCCTTTATATATTATGCTTTTTACCCGGCTCTGCGGCGCAGCACGCCGCCCACGAACTGGCCGAGGGTATTTACCCTGAGCAGGATGCATACCGCAAGATATGCCACGAAGGACGCGGCAGCGGCGGCGGCAAGGCGCAGGAACACCATGAAGGTGCCCATGGCTTCGGGCAGGACGCGGTTCATCAGCAGGCATACCGCCGCGCTCACGGCGGTGGCAAGCAGTATCTTCACAAATTCAGCCACTATGCGCCGCAGACCGAGGCGACCCATATGCCGACGCAGCAGCACAAACATGGTAATCGAGCCTATGTAGCTGGAGATGGAGGTTGCCAGCGCCAGACCATTGGCGCCCATGAAGCGGCGCAGAACAAGGTTGAGCACCACATTGAGGGCAACCACCAGCAGGGATACGAGGAAGGGAGTCTTGGTATCCTGCACGGAATGGAAGGTGCGGTTGAGGAAATCGCGCATGCCGAAGGAGGGCACGCCGATCAGATAGAACACCAGCACGCCGCCGGTGAGCAGCACGGATTCCATGCCAAAGCTGCCACGCATGTAGATCATCTTCACCACATCATTGGAAAGCACCATGGCGATCGCCACGATGGGCAGAGCCACCAGCGAGATCAGCAGTATGCTGTGGCGCAGGGAGGCAAGCACGCCTTCCTTATCGCCATCGGCTGCCTGCTTGCTCATGCGGGAGAACATGATGGTGGTCAGTGGCACCATGAGTATGCCCAGCAGGAAGGTAATGAGCTTATAGGCATAGTTCATGGCGGATATGGAGCCTGCGGCAAGACCGGAGGCGAGGGAGCGATCAATGAGGTGGTTTACCTCGCTGATGCCCATGGAAAGTATGGCCGGACCGGCAAGCACCATCAGGCGGCGGAAGCGCTCGTCGCGGAGATTGATTACCGGACTATAATGGAACCAGCCCTTGAGGAAGGGAATGAGGATGAGGGCTTGCAGCAGGCTCGCCGCAAACACGCCCCATGCAATCGCCTGAATGCCCAGCTTATCGGCAAAGAGCACCACAGAGAGGATGACCGCCACGCTCAGCGGGAAGCCGGTGAGCTGGGCAGCCATGAAGCGCTCCATAGCGTTGAGCAGGCTGGAGAACACGATGCTCATTACATTGAAAACC
>CAYWLE010000270.1:0-2186 GCA_964458825.1 uncultured Oscillospiraceae bacterium
TCTTGGGGGTGGTTTTGGGGGGTTTCACAATTGCCATATTGCTTGTTGGGGGGGGGTGGGTGCACTCCCCCCCCCATAAAAGGGGTCTCCGGGGCAGCGCCCCTGACCGTCTCCCTGAAAAGGTCTTACTCCTGCACCACTACGGTGGTTCCGGCGGGGCAGCTTTCATAGATCCACTTGGCGTCCTCCACCTTCAGGCGCACGCAGCCGTGGGATGCCTTGCGACCCAGCTTGCGCACGGAGGTCTTGTTCAGGCTCTTGCCCTTGGAGTAGATCACGGAATGGAAGAGTATGCCGCCCACGATGCGGTAAGCCCACTTGGCATAGCAGCTGTAGGTGTTGAACCAATACCATTCGCCGGTGCCGGTGGGGCCGGCAGCCTGATAGGTGCCCAGCGGCGTGGGGGTGGCATTCAGACCCGTGGAGCAAATCATCTCCCGCACGCAGGTGCCGTAATTGGAGCCGTTCCACTGATAGGCGTAAACGCGCTGCTCCGATACATCAACCACCAGCTTGTAGGCGCATACAAATTCCTCCGATTCCACCGCCTGATCGGAAAAGAGCAGGCGCTGGGTGGCTTCATCCGCCACGGCGGTCTGCGGCAGACCATTTATCTTCTGGAAGTATAGCAGCGATCTTTCGGTGGAAGCGCCGAAGCTGCCGTCCACCACGGGCAGGTACTTCAGCTGATATAGCCTGCGCTGCAAGCGCCATACCTCAAGCCCGCTGTCCCCGTTGGCGATGGTCTGGTGGTAAACCTCGAAGTCGTAATCGCCGTTTATGTAGTGCAGTATATCGTCGGTGATCTCCGTGCTGCTTTCCTTCTTTTTCGGCACGTCGATGGCGATGGCTGCGTCGGCATAGCCGGTAATGTGCTCCGGCGCGGGGGTGCTGCTGGGCGCGGGGGTGGGATAGGCGCTCCAGTAGTATTCCTGAAGATACTCGTTGAAGGCTGCGATGCCCTCGTTGGTCTTCTCGCCGATCCGCCCGTCAGGCGAGTCCATCAGAAAGCCCCATGCGGCAAGCTTTGCCTGCACGCGGTAAGCCACGCTCTCCGGATCGGTGGAGTCCGAGGCGCTCACAGCCTCGCTGGAGTAGATCAGCTCCTGCGTCGCCGCATCCGCCTCGCCGGTTTCCTCCAGCTTGTTGCTGCGCTGGAAGGCGGATACCGCGTCCTCGGTGTTCTGACCATATACGCCGTCGGCATTATCATAGAGGTAGCCAAGCTCGATCAGCCTGTTCTGCAAAAGCACGATGCTTGCCGAGTCCTCGCCATCCCGGTCGCCGCGCTTGAGCAGCGCATAGCCGGCGGAAGCCTCGTCGTTGTAGATATCCTCCTCCGCATCCTCCGCCTCGGCATAGGCGACGCCATAGACGAAGGCGGACGGAACCTCCACGCAGAGGAAGGTAAAAATCAGCAGTATACTCAGCAAGCGATGCAGCAACTTACACACCCCAGTTTCTTTCGCAATACGAATCCATTATAGCACAAATATTATAGCATAAAACAGAAGAATAATTGTGGCAAACAGCGCGCATTTCTGCAAAGCTATTCGCCGAGGGCTGTGGCTCAGGTCGAGCCATCATCTGTCAGGTAGGCGCTGCCCGCCTGCACCGGCGCATCCTCAACCACCATGTAGCCGCAGGAGGTCAGCAGAAAGGCAGCCATCGCCAGTAGGATAAGCAGCCGAACCCGCATCCGCATACACCTCCATTTTATCTAAACCTATATTAGCATAGCTCCGCACTTTTTTCCACTATAGCCGTGTAAATCATGCTCCAAAACCACGCCATATCCATAAATCGCCGCGCAAAAAAAATCGGGGCCGACGCGCATGTCGCCGACCCCGCTGTCTTATTCGTTCGGGAGCTAGCCCCCCCTTTGCTGCTTATGCGTAGGGGTTCTCGGTCTTGTAAAGCATGCCCTTGGGCTGGTTGAACTTCACATTCTCCACGCCCAGCAGCTTCATCACTGCCCAGATCGCCTTGCCCTGCTTGCCGAAGGCAACCGCGCCGTGGTGCGGATAGCCATCCGCGATCAGCACGTGGCGATAGAAGCGGTTCATCTCCGAAATGGCAAATACGCCGATTCCGCCGAAGGATTGCGTCGCCACCGGCAGAACCTCGCCCTCAGCCACATAGGCCTGAAGCACGGAATTGGCGTTGGCCTGCAGGCGATAGAAGGT
>CAYWLE010000271.1:0-2172 GCA_964458825.1 uncultured Oscillospiraceae bacterium
ATCATGAAGGCCATGGGCGAGGGCGGCAACGGCGCTTCCGCATTCATGGAGGATTATACCTATCATTTGGCAGAGGGTCAGGAGTATTCCCTCGGCGCACACATGCTGGAGGTTTGCCCCAGCTTGGCGGCAGGCAAGCCCACCATCGAAACGCACCATCTGGGCATTGGCATGAATGAAAAGGATCCTGCCCGCCTGGTATTCGAGGGCAAGGAGGGCGACGCAATCGTGGCTTCGCTGATCGATATGGGCGGCAGGCTGCGGCTGATCGTGCAGGATATCCACTGCGTGAAGCCCATTATGTCCATGCCGAACCTGCCTGTGGCCCGCGTGATGTGGCAGGCCATGCCCAACCTCACAGATGGTGTGGAATGCTGGATCACCGCCGGCGGCGCACACCATTCCGTGCTGAGCTACGATGTATCCGCCGAGCAGATGAAGGACTGGGCGCGGATGATGGACATCGAATTTGTGCATATCACCAAGGATACCACCGTGGAGGCGCTGGAGAAGGAGCTGTTCCTGAACGATCTGGCGTGGAAGCTGAAGTAAAAACCAAAATAAATGGATGGGGCTGCGAGGAGAAGATGCGTTTTTCTCCCGCAGCCCTTTTCCTGAGGTGGCATATTTGCGGGTTAAGCATGGTAAACTTTGGTTAGCTGGGTCAAATCGCCCGGCGGCAGAAATCAGCGGGGAAAAGGAGGAAATTGGCGGCGCTATGCCCCAACTTTGCCGTTGTTTGATTAAAATTCTGTGTATTTCAGAATTATACTTGACATGGCGGGGGAAGGGTGATATATTGAATGAGGATTAGATGAATCTAACCCCTTGGACTTCGAATGAGGTGACATAAATGACTTTGTTGAATGCAGAAGAGGGAAAGGTTTACACGGTTTCCAGCATCACAACCGACGATGAAGAGTTGAACGCCTTTCTGTTTTCGCTGGGCTGCTACAGCGGCGAGCCGATCACGGTGGTTTCCCATCTGAAGACTGGCTGCGTGGTTTCCATAAAGGATGCCAGATATAATATCGATCGGCAGCTGGCGGAGGCTATTGTTATTTAAGCTGGGAAAACGACCGCAGCCAAATCTCGCAGGGGAAACTGCGGCTTGTTTTTGAAACAAAGTTAGCCGTGGTTAACTCGCAAACAAATATCGTCCGACATAAGAATCTAGGGGCTTTACAGGAGAAAATGGGAGGGAATCGAAAATGAGAATTGCTTTGACGGGCAATCCCAACAGCGGCAAGACCACGATGTACAATGCCCTGACCGGCCGTAACGAGCGCGTGGGCAACTGGGCTGGCGTTACCGTTGAAAAGAAGGAACACCACATCAAGAAAAACTATTATGACGGCGCTGAGGAGCTGAGCGCGGTAGACCTGCCCGGCGCGTATTCCATGTCTCCCTTTACATCTGAGGAGAGCATCACCAGCGACTATGTGAAGAACGAGCATCCTGACGTGATTATCAACATCGTGGATGCCACCAACCTCAGCCGCAGCCTCTTCTTCACCACCCAGCTGCTGGAGCTGGGCATTCCGGTGGTGGTTGCGCTGAATAAGGCGGATATCAACACCAAGAAGGATACCCACATCGATGTGAAGGCGCTCTCCGCCAAGCTTGGCTGCCCCATCGTGGAAACCATCTCCACCAATGCAAGCGGTCTGAAGGATGTTGTGAGCGCGGCAGTGGCGCATGCAGGCAAGGAGCAGAAGGCTCCCTACGTGCAGGGCGATGTTGATATGACCAGCAAGGCTGCCGTGGAAGCCGCTGATAGAAAGCGCTTTGACTTTGTAAACCGCATCGTAAAGCAGGTGGAGACCCGCAAGGTGCTTACCAAGGACAAGAATAATCAGGATAAGATCGACGCCGTGCTTACCAACCCCATCGCCGGCCTGCTGATCTTCGCGGTGGTCATGTTCCTCGTGTTCCAGATTTCTCAGGCGTGGGTAGGCCCGTGGATCGCCGATCTGCTCACCGGCTGGATCGAGTCCTTCCAGGGCTGGGTAGGCGGTCTGATGGAGAATGCCAACCCGCTTCTGTCCGCCCTGCTGGTGGACGGCATCATCGGCGGCGTGGGCGCTGTTATCGGCTTCCTGCCGCTGGTTATGGTTATGTACTTCCTGATCGCACTGCTGGAGGACTGCGGCTATATGGCCCGTGTTTCCG
>CAYWLE010000272.1:0-2164 GCA_964458825.1 uncultured Oscillospiraceae bacterium
TTATGAAACGGCACGCAGCGTGCAGCGCATCCTTCAGCGCTACAAGGAATTGCAGGACATCATCGCCATCATGGGCATGGATGAACTGAGCGATGAGGACAAGCTCACCGTGAACCGCGCCCGCAAGGTGCAGCGCTTCCTGAGCCAGCCCTTCTCCGTGGCGGAGCAGTTCACCGGCTATCAGGGCAAGTATGTGCCGCTGAAGGAAACCATACGCGGCTTTAAGGAGATCATCGAGGGCAAGCACGACGATATACCCGAGAGCTACTTCCTCTTTGCCGGCGGCATAGACGAGGTCGTGGCAAAGTTCAAGGGCGGTGAGGGAGCATGACGAGCTTCCCTCTGAGGATCGTCACGCTGGACGGGCTATACTTTGACGGCGAAGCTGAAGAGGTGATCGTGCGCACCACCGGCGGCGATATGGGCGTGCTTGCGGGGCATACCAACTGCGTATCTCCCCTCGGCATGGGTCGAGCCACGGTGGTATCCGGTGGCAAGAAGCGCTATGCAGCCTGCATCGGCGGCATGATCGTGGTGCTTGGCGGCGAGGTGAAGCTCACCCCTACCACCTTCGAATGGGCCGATGAGATCGACATTCCCCGCTGCAAGGCGGCGGCTGCGCAGGCGGAGGCAATGCTGAGCGATGCCAGCGCCTCCCCCGCCCAGCGGCAGCGTGCCGAAGCACACCTCAAGCGCGCCAAGGTTCGCCTCGGCGTGGCAGCCTCCGTGCAGGATGACAGATAGAGCCGATATGAACAAGCAAACCTACAGGCGTTCTGTTTTGCAGGGCGCCCGTAGGTTTGTGTGCGAATAAGGCGCATTCAGCAGTCAAGCGCTTGTGGGGCGCTGCGGTTTCTGGTATAATCGTTTCAGATGAACGGGCGGTCAAGCTTGCCGCAGCAAACACGATGCAAATGTAAATGCACAAGGAGATACGAATATGCGCAGAAAAGACAGGGAGATCGTGGATATTGAGAAGGTACTTGAGATCGTAAAAAAATGCGATTGCTGTCGTTTGGGACTAGTGGATGATGGCGAGGCTTATGTTGTGCCGCTGAACTATGGCTATGAATACTTGGATGGCAGGCTGGTGCTCTACTTCCACTGTGCGCGGGAGGGACGGAAGATAGACCTGATCCCCTCGCAAAAGCGCGTGTTTTTTGAAATGGATGGCAAGCATGAGCTGGCAGCGGGCAGGCACAGCGACGAATACACCTTCCTCTACCAGTGTGTGATGGGCTACGGGCGGCTGGAAATCATTGAGGACGAGGCTGGCAGGCAGCATGGCTTACAGAAGCTGATGGAGCATTACGTGGACGAGCGTGCGTGGAGCTTCCGACCGGAGCTTATGCAGCGCGTGCATGTGCTCAGGCTCTGCGTGGAGGAGTGGAGCTGCAAGGAGCATTGAGGAAGCCTTCCTCTGTTCAAAATATCGAAGGGACCGGATGCATGTTTTTTGCATTCGGTCCCTTCTGTTTGTATGTTTATGCAGAAGGCGATCTGGCTAGCTCCGAAGCTCAAGCCAGCGCTGCTTAGTCATCAGGTTGGTATGACCGATGCGGGTTTCATGCATCAGCGACACGGGGACGCTATCGCAGCTATGGTGATAGACGAAGCCGAGCTCCTCCTGCACGCGCTTGGATTTGCTATTTCCATCATAATAGCCGCACCAGACCGCCGACATATGCATATCCTCAAAGGCATGGCGGAGCAGCTCCGCCGCAGCCTCGGGCATGTATCCCCTGCCCCAGAAGGGTCTGCCGAGCCAATAGCCAAGCTCGCATTCATCATCCCTGTCGGTCATATCCGTGCAACCATTCAGCCTGAGTTCAATGCAGCCGATCGCCCTATTATTTTCCTTTTCACATATGGCGTAGCATTCGGAGCCGGACAGGATATTTTGGATGATGCACTGGCTTTCCTTTACGGATCGATGCGGCTGCCAGCCTGCGACGGGGCCGACGGCAGGGTCGCTGGCATAGCGAAACAGGCTGTCGGCGTCCTCGGACGTCCATTTGCGCAGGATCAGTCGTTTGGTTTGCAGCATGTGTTCTGGCATAGTAGCTGTACCCCAATTCAAACGTTTATTTTGCGAGCAAGGCAACCGTTTCCACATGTTCCGTCCATGGAAACATATCCACCGGCTGCGCCCAGCCAAGCTGGT
>CAYWLE010000273.1:0-2144 GCA_964458825.1 uncultured Oscillospiraceae bacterium
CCATGAACCTGACTGTATCCGAACTGGAGGAGGCTCTGTCTGAGCTGCGGGATCATCTCGCGCTGGAGAACCGGGGCATACAGCTCAACCGCTCCGGCGATACGGTGTTTCTGTCCATCTGCCCGAGGTTTGCACCGCAGGTGGAGCTGTTTTTGCAGCCGATCCAGCGGCAGCCGCTGTCGCAGGCCGTGCTGGAAACGCTGTCCATCATCGCCTATCGCCAGCCCGTCACCAAGGGCGATATCGAGGCCGTGCGCGGCGTGAAATGCGATTATAGCGTGCAGGCGCTCATCAACCGCGGCTTCATCGAGGAGTGCGGCAGGCGGGAAACGCTGGGCAGACCCCTGCTCTACAAAACCACTGATAAGTTCTTGCAGCACTTCGGCATCGAAACGCTGGATGAACTGCCCAATGTGGACTTTACCTCCGAGGGAGAAATGCCCATCTGATCCTATAAAGGCAGGCTTTCTCATCACCCTGCCAAGCTCCCAAGGCAGGCAGACATAAATGTAAAATGTGGCTGGCTGCTCGCTTTTTTTCTGCGGATGCTTGACATACATCTGTAAAAATTGTATAATAATTTAGAAATAGTTGTAATTTAGGAGGATGTAGCAATGGCGAATAACGCATCCCGCAGGGCGCGCGAGAGAAGGCTGCGTGCGCGCTATCGCAGAAAGATTTTCTTTACAGCCGTGCTTTGGCTGCTCATTGGCGCAGTGGCCGTCTATGTGCTGCTTTCGTTGGATATCCTGCCCGCATGGGACGAGTTGACCGGCATGGCGCTGCCGATCCGGCAGCAGGGCGAGGTTCTGCCCACGCCATCGCCGATGGCTACGCAGGAGCCGCTCTCCCTGCCCTCTGACGAGCCGACAGGTCTGAGCCTGAATGAAATCGAAGCCACGCCGCTGCCGATGCAGTCCGACGAGGTCGTGCTGGCGCAGGCGGATGCAGCGCCGGCTGTAGTGACCGCGATTCCCGCAGTGGTATCCACCGAGGTTCCCGCGGGCGTTTCCATTGAGATTCCCACCGAGCTGCCGACCGAGGTTCCCACCGCCGTACCCACTGAGGTTCCTACGGCAGTGCCGACTGAGGTTCCCACCGCCGTACCCACTGAGGTTCCCACCGCAGTGCCCACCATGGCTCCCATCGAGGCTCCCGCCGCCACCGAGCAGCCGGAGGCACAGCAGCCGGGCGTGCTGAATATGCTGGCTGGCTTGCTGGGCGATGCAGCCGTGCAGAGCGAGGTTCAGCCCGAAGCGCCGGCAAGCGCCGCACCCACCGTGGCGATCATGACCGCCGAGCCTACCGCCGAGCCCACCGCCGAGCCGACTCCCGAACCCACTCCCGAGCCGGAGCTGGAGCCGATCATCGTGCCCTATGGCGAGGCATATACCTTCGACGCACAGATCACCGATGAGGGCGATGCCCGCGACAGCGTGGATGGCGAGCCTTATGAAACGCTGAACCTGACCCTTTCTGTGGACGCCTACAAGGATCCTGCCTACTTCGAGGCAAATTATGCGCAGGACTATAACCTTCAGGGCAACGAGGCAGCCGTGGAATTTGACCTCACCCTCAATGGTTATACTGGCTCCACCGAGATCATACCGCAGAATTTCCTGCTCATCACCTTCGTGAATAAGGATGAGAGTGAAACTGCGCAGGGCTTCCAGCTGATGGATAAGGAGATCGCCGGCAACACGGAGATCGCCGTCGCCAGCGACGCCACCTCCACCCTCTACAAGCGCTATCCCTATAATGCCGATCAGGGTGAGATGGAATATATGGTCGTCACCGCCTATAATGAAGGCGTGAAGAACGTATACTGGTTTGAGATTCACGATCCCAATCCCGAGCCCACCGCCACCCCCGAGCCCACCGGTCTCAGCGTGGGCAGCAGCGGCGATGATGTCAAGCGCCTCCAGCAGAAGCTGATCGAGCTTGGCTTGCTGCAGGGCTCCCCCGACGGCAAGTATGGCAACTATACCGCCGAGGCCGTGAAGATCCTTCAGGGTCGCTATGGCATGGAGCAGACCGGCATTGCCGACGAAGCCTTCCTGAAGAAGGTTCTCGGCTGATAAAATTGAAGTTAGGCAGGGAGGATGCATGCATCCTCCCTGCTTTGGTCTTCTGATAAAGCCCGC
>CAYWLE010000274.1:0-2138 GCA_964458825.1 uncultured Oscillospiraceae bacterium
CTGGTGGACGCTGCCGGAAAGCCTTGAGGATGAGTTCGAGCGCGAGTCAATGAAGAACGCGATGGTTGGCTTGGCGCACCTGATACGCCACATTGCACCCATGCACCTGATGTGTGCGCCGCAGGATATTTCCGTGGTTTACCATGTGAAGGACAGCTATACCGGCAAGCCCACGATATACCTCTACGACGCGCTGCCGGGCGGCATCGGCCTGTCCGACAGGATATATGATATGGACAGGGAGCTACTAGAGCGTGCCCGGGAGGTATTGCTCGGCTGCAAGTGTGTGGATGGCTGCCCGGGCTGCGTGGGCGCGGCTGCGGGGCGGGGTGCAAAGCTTACGCTGATAAGGATATTGGATCGACTGCTGAGCAAACCGGAGGCATGAGAAAAGGGAACCGGAGGTTCTGCGGAAGCGTCTAAGATGGAGGCTGGCTTGAACGGGCAGCCGCCCAAGAATGTTATTGTAAAGGGAAATGACGGCGGAGCCATCAGGTTAAATCTTATATGCTGGTGAATAAGCCGGAAAAATGTGTTATACTGAAAAGAGAGCCGTCTGCCTGCGCCGGGACGCTTGCCCGGGCGTTGGCTGGCAAGAATAAAAATCGCGGCGTACATTTCGTATTCGTGCAGTCTTGGCGAATGCGATGCGATAGAAGAAACAAAATAACAAAGCAGAATCAAGTATAGGACGAAGGAGGATCTGCGTGGCAAGAAAGAGCAAGAAGCCAAAGCTACAGATTATACCGCTGGGTGGTCTGGGCGAGATTGGCAAGAATCTGACCGTGCTTGAATACATGGATGATATTATTGTGGTCGATCTGGGCTCCATATTCCCCCGAGAGGATATGCCCGGCGTCGATCTCGTTATTCCAGACATCAGCTATCTGGAGAAGAACCAGCAGAAGATACGCGGGTATTTCTTTACCCACGGACATGAGGATCATATCGGCGCAGTTCCCTATATCGTGCGCAAGATACCCGCGCCCATGTATGGCACGCGGCTTACCATGGCGCTGTGCGAGCACAAGCTGAAGGAGCATCGCCTGATGGGCGTGACCACGCTCAACGAGGTGGAGCCGGGCGACGTGATCGAGGCAGGCAGGTTCAAGGTGGAGTTTGTGCGGGTGAACCACTCCATCGCTGGCGCATGCGCGCTGAGCATCACCACTCCGGTTGGCGTGGTTTTCCATACGGGCGATTTCAAGGTGGACTATACTCCGCTGGCTGGCGAGCCGATCGACCTTGGCAGGATCGCCGAGATCGGCAACCGCGGCGTGCTGGCGCTGCTGGCGGATTCCACCAATGTGGAGCGCCCCGGCAGCACCATGTCGGAGCGGAAGGTTGGGGAAACGTTTAAGTCCCTGTTTGAGAAGGCGAGCGGCCGCGTGATTATCGCCATGTTTGCCAGCAATGTATACAGAATACAGTCGGTGATTGAATCCTCGGTGCAGTATGGCAGGAAGGTTTGCCTGATCGGCCGCAGCATGGTCAATATCTCCAAGGTATCGATGCAGCTGGGCTACCTGAAGATGCCCGAGGGCAGCATGATTACCGTGGACGAGCTGGATCGGTATCCCGACGACCAGATCACCGTGCTGACCACGGGCAGCCAAGGCGAGCCGATGAGCGGCCTGTCCCGCATGGCATTTGCCGAGCATCGCAAGCTGGAGCTGCGGGAGAGCGACTTGGTGATCCTCTCCGCATCGCCGATACCCGGCAACGAAAAGAGCATATCCCGGGTCATCAACCAGCTTTTCAGGATCGGCTGCGACGTGATCTACGAGTCCCTCGCGGAGGTACACGTTTCCGGTCACGCACGGCAGGAGGAGCTGAAGCTGATCCACACGCTGCTCAAGCCCAAATACTTCATACCCGTACACGGCGAATATCGCCACCTGCACCACCATGCGGAGCTTGCCCGCAGCCTTGGCATGCCGGAGGACAACGTGGTGATCGCGGAGATCGGCGATGTGATCGAGATGGATGGCGATAGCCTGGATGTGACAGGCGTGGTTCCCAACGGCTCGGTGCTGATCGATGGACTTGGCGTGGGCGACGTCGGCGCGGTGGTTCTGCGGGATCGCAAGCATCTGGCGGAGGACGGCCTGCTGATCGTAGTCATGGGCGTGGATCAT
>CAYWLE010000275.1:0-1633 GCA_964458825.1 uncultured Oscillospiraceae bacterium
TCGAGGGCAGCAAGGTCTTTTCCAAGAACCTGATGAAGAAATACGGCATCCCCACCGCCGCATGCGAGATATTTGACGATATGGCTGCGGCGCTTGCCTATCTTGAAGCTGCACCCATGCCCACGGTGATCAAGGCGGATGGCTTGGCGCTGGGCAAGGGTGTGATCATCGCCCAGACCCGGGAGGAAGCCAAGGCCGCCGTTCTATCCATGATGCAGGACAAGGCTTTCGGCGCGAGCGGCGAGCAGATCGTGATCGAGGAGTTCCTCACCGGGCCGGAGGTTTCCGTGCTTGCCTTTACCGATGGCAAGGTGGTAAAGCCCATGGTATCCTCCATGGATCACAAGCGTGCGGGCGACAACGATACCGGTCTGAACACCGGCGGCATGGGTACAGTGGCTCCCAACCCCTACTATACCAAGGCCGTGGCGCAGCAGTGCATGGAGAGGATATTCCTGCCCACCATCGCTGCCATGAACGCCGAGGGCAGACCCTTCAAGGGCTGCCTATACTTCGGGCTGATGCTTACTGAGGATGGCCCGAAGGTGATCGAATACAACTGCCGCTTTGGCGATCCGGAGACGCAGGTGGTGCTGCCGCTGCTGGAGAGCGACCTTCTGACCATCATGCAGGCGACCACCAATGGAACCCTTGCCGATACCGAGGTTCGCTTCTCGGACAGGCACGCCTGCTGCGTCATCATGGCCTCGAAGGGCTATCCCCAGAGCTACGAAAAGGGCTTTGAGATCACGATTCCCGAAAATCTGCGCCCGAAGGTGTATGTGGCTGGCGCACAGATGAAGGATGGCAGGCTGCTCACCAGCGGCGGCCGCGTGCTGGGCGTGACCGAGGTAGCAGGCAGCCTGAAGCAGGCCATCGATGGCGCCTATGCCCTTGTGGATCAGATTCACTTTGATAACGCCTTCTGCCGCCGCGATATCGGCGCACGTGCAATGAAGGCTCCTGCGGAGGAATAAGCAAATGGTTTATCGCGTTTTTGTAGAGAAGAAAAAGGAGCTTGCCAACGAAGCCCGCGCCCTGCTGAACGATGCAAGGACGCTGCTGGGCATTGCGGGGCTTGAGGATGTGCGGGTCATCAACCGCTATGATGCGGAAAATATCTCCGCCGAGCTGTTTAACTATGCCATCGGCACGGTGTTTTCCGAGCCGCAGCTGGATATTGCCAGCGGGGAAATCTGCTTGGATGGCGCGCGTGCCTTTGCCGTGGAATATCTGCCCGGTCAGTTTGACCAGCGAGCGGATTCCGCCGCCCAGTGCATACAGATCATCTCGCAGGGCGATCGTCCCACCATTCGAACTGCGAGGATATATGCCCTCTACGGCAGCATCAGCGATGCTGAGCTTGCCGAGATCAAGAAATATGTCATCAACCCCGTGGAGGCTCGGGAAACCAGCTTTGACAAGCCGGAAACCCTGACTGCCAAGTATGAGGTTCCCACTGAGGTGCGTACGCTGAAGGGCTTTACCGCCCTCGACCGCGCCGAGCTTGAAGCCTTCGTGCGGGACTACGGGCTTGCCATGGACGCCGACGACGCGGCCTTCTGCCAGCAGTACTTCCAGAGCGAGCATCGCGACCCCACCATTACCGAGATTCGCATGATCGACACCTATT
>CAYWLE010000275.1:1643-2121 GCA_964458825.1 uncultured Oscillospiraceae bacterium
ACCTTCCTGACCACCATCGACGCCGTAAAGTTTGAGGATGCGCTGCTTCAGCAGACCTATGAGGAATACCTTGCCGTGCGCAGGGAGCTTGGCCGCGAGCAGAAGCCCGTGTGCCTGATGGATCTGGCCACCATCGCAGTCAAATACCTGCGCGCCAACGGCAGGCTGGATAAGCTGGACGAATCCGAGGAGATCAACGCCTGCACGGTGAAGATTAACGTGGATGTGGACGGCGTGACCGAGCCTTGGCTGCTGCTGTTCAAGAATGAAACCCACAACCATCCCACCGAGATCGAGCCCTTCGGCGGCGCGGCGACCTGCATCGGCGGCGCGATTCGTGATCCGCTGTCCGGCCGTTCCTATGTGTATGGCGCGATGCGCGTGACCACCGCTGCGGCTGGCTATTCCTCCTATGGCAACCAGATCGGCCTTGCCACCGGCATTGTGGACGAGATCTATCATCCCGGCTATGCAGCCA
>CAYWLE010000276.1:0-2109 GCA_964458825.1 uncultured Oscillospiraceae bacterium
AGCCAACATCATCTTCGGCGCAGGTATCGATGAGAAGATGGGCGATGAGGTAAAGATCACCGTCATCGCTACCGGCTTCGAAAAGACGCCCTTTATTGCCGATAAGAAGCCTGCCCGCGAGGTCAAGTCCTTCCTCGATGGCGATGAAGAAGCGCCCCGCCGTGAGCGTCCCGCCCGCAGCTTTGAGGACGAGGAAGTTTCTCCCATCTTCGAGCGCAATAAGCCGCGCCCCGCAGCCAACCGTGAGCGCCGCTATGAGGAGCCGGATCGCGAGTATGCAGAGGAGCGTCCCGAGCGTCCGCGCCGTCCCCGCGTCTACAGCGATGACGCGCCGGAAAACCGCACCCAGAACAGACGCGGCTTCACCCCCGACGTACCCAGCTTCATGAAGAAGAAGAGCTGATTTACCCAAAAAATCCAGAGCAGGAAGTCCATTCCTGCTCTGGATTTTGCTTATATGGCTGAGTAAAAAAGCAGGCAGGCTGGCCGCGCTTGATTTGCGCATCCAGCCTGCCTGCTTTGCTGCTTATTCGTCTGCCTCGGCAATCTCAAGGTACTTCTCAAATACTTCGTTGAGCTCCTGCTCGGATTCCACGGTGGAGTATACGTCGTTGCCATCCTCGTCCTGCTCGATCTTCATAATGACAAGCTCATCCTCCGCCACATCATCCATCGGCTCGGCAGGGGCAAGGCAGATGTAAACGCCGCCCTTGTGCTCCAGCGTCATTAGATGCTCGAAGCGCAGCGCGTTGCCGTCCTCGTCCACAAGCTCCACGATGTTTTCCTGATCTAGCTCCATGTCCTGATTATCCTGATTGAAATTCTCGTTCATATGCCAAACCTCGCTTTGAAAGAGTTTTTTATGTTCTTTTCCGGCTTGAGCAGGCTCCTTCCAGCCGCCCGCATCCAGAAAGGACTGCAAAATATAGCTCGCCGCAAGCTTGTCCACCACGTTCTTGCGCTTGTCCCGGCGCACATCCGCCTCCAGCAGCACGCTGGTGGCAAGCTTCGTGGTCAGACGCTCATCCTGAAAGCGGATCTCATAGCCCATTTCGGCAAGCTGGTTGGCCAGTCGCTTCACCCGCTCCGCCTGAAAGCCCTCGCTGCCATCCATGTTCAGCGGCAAACCGCAGAGGATGTGGCTGGTTTCATATTGGCTGCATAGCTCGGCGATTCGAG
The DNA here is from genome assembly GCA_964458825.1 of uncultured Oscillospiraceae bacterium. Classification (GTDB taxonomy): domain Bacteria; phylum Bacillota; class Clostridia; order Christensenellales; family Aristaeellaceae; genus SFTH01. Next base: position 1,180 of record CAYWLE010000276.1, read on the forward strand.
CCGAATCCCGCTCCATGCCCTTGACCCAGATGGTTTCCACGCCCTGCGCCGTCAGATCCAGCAGATCCGACACAGCCACGCCGATGCGTTTCTCGCCGATATCCAGACAGATCGTGCGCATCCTCACACCACCTTTATGCAAAATTGCGGACATACCCGCGCACAGTAGCCGCAGTAGACGCAGCGCTCCGGATCGATGCAGGCGCGTCCATTCACGATGGCGATCGCCTTCTGACCGCAGCGCTCGGCGCAGCGACCGCAGCCCTCGCAGTAATCGTGCACCATCATCTGTCGCCTGCGATGGCGCAGCGCAGCCATTTCCTCCGTTTCGATACCCTCGCAGAGGGCAATATTTGCGTCGATCTCAGTGGTGGACTGCATGCCCACAGCCACGCTGTCGATGAGGGGGGAGGACAGGGCATAGGAGAGCGCATCATGGTTGTTGCTCATCAAGTGCCCGCCGCCCAGCGGCTTCATGGCGAATATGCCGATGCCAAAGCTGCGAGCATGGGCGATGGAGGCTTCCATGTCCTCGCGCGTACCATCCTGTATGCCGATGCCGCCGATGTTGATCAGCGGGTGAACCACGCGGATCATGGGGAAGCGGGCGGCGGCATGCACGCACCCGGCATAGTGGGTGCTTATCCCCACTGCGCCGATGTGACCCAGCCTGCGCTGCTCCTCCAAAAAAACAAGCGCCTCCTCATGGCCGCGCAGGGTATAGAGGGACTCCTGCTCATGCAGCATAAAGAGGTCGATATAGTCCCGTCCCAGTCCACGGAAGGCGCGCTCCAGCGCTGCCTGCGCCGTTTCACGATCCCAGCAGTACGCCTTGGTGCTGATAACATAGTCCGGCGCAGCCTTCAGCGCCAGACGAATGTGGGGATAGGTTTCGTAGAGATCCGCCGTGTCCAGAAAGCGCACGCCCCG
>CAYWLE010000277.1:0-2083 GCA_964458825.1 uncultured Oscillospiraceae bacterium
GCAGCATGGAATCCTTGCCGCCGGAGATGCACACGGCGATGCTGTCGCCCTGCTCAACCAGATGGTAATCGCGGTTGGCTGCCATGAAGGGTCGCCATATGCGCTTGCGATAGCGGCCGGTGAGGTCGCGCTCGATCTGCTGATAAAACTCCATTGCTTACCTCGCGTTGCAGGCTGGCTGGCTCAAGTGGTTCAGCGGGTTCCAGCTGCCGCGCAGGTAGCGGATCAGCAGCAGCGCGCCCAGCAGGATATTGTGGGCGATCATGCATGCCCAAGCGGCGGTCAAACCCAGATGGAAGAATCTGAGGCAGATGAAGGTGCCGAGGATGCGCATGCCCCACATGCCGATGAGGTTGAATATGAAGGCGCTCTTGGTATCGCCCACGCCCTGGAAGATGCCCTCGAGGATCACAGCCACGCCATATACAGGCTCGCTGACGGCGACCATCCGAAGCACCGTGGCGCCGAGGGAGATAACCTCCGCATCGGCGGTGAATACCTTCATCAGAAGCTCCGCTCCGGCAAAGAGCGCCGCCCCGGAGAGCGCCATCAGCAGTATCTCCAGCGCGATCAACATGCGGCAGAGGCGCTTCATGCGGGGAGCGTCCTGCGCGCCATAGCAATTGCCTGCCAGCGTGGCTGCGGCGGTCTGCATGCCATAGCCGGGAATGTAGAAGGCGGATTCGGCAGTGTTGGCGATGGAATGCGCCGCCATGGAGATGGTGCCGAGGCTGTTTATCATGGAGGCAAAGGCAACATAGCCAAAGGAGGTGCCGAACCTCTGCAAAGCGCAGGGCAGGGCGACCTTCATGCAGGGTCGCAGGATTGCGCCGTCGGGCCGCAGGGAATAGCCTCTGGGGGAGAGCAGGGGATGCTTGATAACTGCCCTCGTCATGCCAATGCCGCCAACCACAAAGGAAATGGCGCTGGCAACGGCGGCTCCAGCCACGCCCCAGCCAAAGCCGGGCATGGTAAAGCGCAGGGAGAGGAGGCTAACTGTGCGGCTGGGATAGATCATCAGGAAGTTCAGCACGATGTTTACCAGATTTACGATCAGGTTCACCCGCAGCGGCGTCTTGGTATCGCCGGCGGCGCGCAGGCAGGTGCCGAAGATGATGTTTGCCGCACGGAAGAGCATGGGCGTGTAGAGGATGAAGAAGTAGCGCCCGGCCTCGAAGCGTATATCGGGATTTACATTCATCCAAATGGGTATTACGCCGCTCAGGGACAGGGCGAGCAGGGTAAAGAGCAAGCCAACCACCAGCGTGACCATCGCGGCCTGCGCCGTGGCACGGCGGGCATTTTCGGGTCGCTTAGCACCTAGCTCCCGGGAGATATAGGCAAGGAAGCCGATGCTCAGCGCGGTGGTGGAGCTGTTGATGAGCCAGTTTACCGTGGTTGTCGCGCCCACGGCGGCGGTTGCCTGCGCGCCGATGCGGCCAACCATGGCGGAATCGATATAGGAAACGGCGGTTTGCAGTATCTGCTCCAGTACGGTGGGCCACGCCAGCAGCACGATGGTCTTCAGTGCGGCGCGGCGGGAGAAAGCTTTGTCCATGTGTACCTCGTTTGTGATGCAAGTAATGGGTAGCTAGAAAGCTAACCAAACAACATTATAGCATGAAAGCAGGCGTGGATTCAATCATTCTGTGTTTTTAATATATAAAAAAGCCGACCTGCTGCGGTCTATCAACAGCAGGTCGGCTTGGTAAGCAGCTTATCTTTCCTCGCGGAAGTAGGGCAGACCGAGGGAGGCCGGCGGTTGGTTCTCCCGCTTGTTGCGTATGCTGGTCACGATCAGCACGATGATGGTAACCAGATAGGGCAGCATCTTCAAAAGGGGCTTGGTGGCCATCGTCACCGTGACCCACTCGATGTTGGCGATGTAGCTGGAGCAGCTGAACAGGAAGCCAAATACCACCGAGCCGATGATGGTCATGTGCGGCCGCCACAGCGCGAAGATAACCAGCGCGATGGACAGCCAGCCGAATGCCTCGAGGCTCAGGTAAGCCTCTTGGGAAGCCATGTAGTCAATAATGCAGTAGAAGCCGCCAAGACCGGAGATGCCGCTGCAGATGAAGGT
>CAYWLE010000278.1:0-2080 GCA_964458825.1 uncultured Oscillospiraceae bacterium
CAGGTTGCCTGCGTCCATGCTGCCCTCGGTCTTGCCTGCGCCGACGATGGTGTGCAGCTCATCGATGAAGAGGATGATCTTGCCCTCGCTCTTCTTTACTTCCTCCAGAACCGACTTGAGCCTCTCCTCAAACTCGCCTCTGAACTTCGCGCCTGCAATCAGCGCGCCCATATCCAGCGATATCAGCTGCCGATCCTTCAGCGTAGTTGGTACGTCGCCGCGCACGATGCGCTGGGCAAGCCCCTCGGCGATGGCTGTCTTGCCCACGCCCGGCTCGCCGATCAGGCAGGGATTATTCTTGGATTTACGGGAGAGAATGCGGATCACGTTTCGTATCTCCGTATCTCTGCCGATCACAGGATCCAGCTTCTGGTTGCGCGCCAGCTCGGTCAGATCCTGCCCGTATTTCTTCAGCGCATCATAGGTATCCTCGGGGTTCTCGCTGGTCACGCGGGTATTACCGCGCACCTTCTGAAGGGCGGATAGGAAGGCGTCCCTCGTAACGCCAAACTCACCGAGAATGCCCCGCACCGCTCCGTTCGGCTTCTCAATCAGCGCAAGCATGATATGCTCCACGGATACGAACTCATCCTTCATGCTTTGCGCCTGATTTTCCGCCTCGACCAGCGCTGCATCCACCGCCTGCGATATATACACCTTATCAACCTCGCGGCCGGAGCCTGTGACCTTGGGTATGCGGTCGATCTCCCGGTTGCAGGCGTTGACCATGCGAGCCACATCCACCTTCATCCTGCGCATAAGCTGCGGGATCAGCCCTTCATCCTGACTGAGCAGCGCAAGCAGCAGGTGCTGCTGGTCGATTTGCATATTTTGGTTGCGGATCACAGCTTCCTGTGCCTCACGAATGGCTTCCAATGATTTCTGAGTGAATTTTTCTGCGTTCATATTGATCCCCCTTTCCGGGAAAGCAGGATTGAAGGTCAAAGCTCAAATACACCTTTGACTTTCTTTGACTATTATATCAAATTCTGCAAGCTTGTCAATAGCCAATTGAAAATTTGTTGAGATATTTAATCTTATCGCCTTGAAGCGCCGGACAGAATCGCTTATAATAATGCAATGCATTCAGCTACCAAAGCTATAAATGGAGTGACCAACGTGAAAAACAATACCAAAGGAAGCCTTATACTCATCCTCTGCTCCTTCATCTGGGGCATGGCGTTCACCGCCCAGAGCACTGCGGCGGAAACCATCGGGCCGGCGAGCTTTGTATTCTTCAGGTTTATTATTTCAAGCGCCGTGCTGCTGGCTGTGTGGCCGCTCTTTCGCAAAAGGAGCGCTGATCCCAAGCCCATTCATCTAAAGCGCTATCTGCTCCTTGGCAGCGTGCTCGGCGTGCTGCTCTTTGGCGCATGCATGCTCCAGCAGGTGGGCATAGGCTACACCACCGCTGCAAATTCCGGCTTCATCACCGCCCTTTACATCGTGATGATCCCCATTATCAGCATCTTCCTCGGCAAGAAGGTTGGCAGGCTGGTTTGGCTGGGCGTTGTGGTTGCACTTGTCGGCATGTTCCTGCTGTGCATCAAGCCTGATTTCTCGGTAAATATCGGCGACGTCATAACCCTCGGCTGTGCCTTTGTGTTCTCCTTCCACATCATGACCATCGACCGTTATGCCGGCGACATGGATTCCGTGCTCCTGAGCGCCATTCAGTTCGGCGTGTGCGCCATCGTGGCGCTGCCATTTATGCTGCTGACGGAAAAAGTGGTTATGCAGGACATCCTCTCCTGCTGGACAAGCATCGGCTATGCCTCCATCTTCTCTGGCTGCATGGGTTACACGCTTCAGATGATCGGTCAGAAGTATACCAGTCCCACCCTCGCCTCGCTGCTGATGTGTCTGGAATCGGTGTTTGCTGCCATCGGCGGCTGGATACTGCTGGGACAAACCCTCTCGGCACGCGAGCTTATCGGCTGCGCGCTTATGCTCAACGCCTCCGTCATTGCCCAGCTTCCCGATAGGAAAACCACGGCGGTCTGACACGCTTGAAAGTTTTTTCTGAAATGTAGGTTTGTCAATGATCTTGGACACGAAAGACTAACTAATAAAAGTCAAG
>CAYWLE010000279.1:0-2062 GCA_964458825.1 uncultured Oscillospiraceae bacterium
GGCGGCAACATCGAAGTTGTGGTTGACGATACCGCCAACTGGAACACCACCGAGGCTCTGACCCTGGTTGAGACCAACCTGACCAAGTTCCCCGAGGTTAAGGCAATCTGGTGCGCAAACGACAACATGGCCACCGGCACCCTGCAGGCTCTGGAAGCAGCTGGCAAGCTGGGCCAGGTTGCAGTAGGCGGCTTTGACGCCAACACCGATATCGTTCAGGCCATCGCAGACGGCAAGTGCACCGCCACCGTATCCTCCAACGGCTACCTGCAGGGCGGCTACACTCTGGCTCTGTGCTACGCCGTATGGACCGGCCTGCTGGATGTGAACGAGATCCCCGAGGACTATCGTATGTTCGCAACCCCCGCAACCGTTATCACCGCTGAGAACGTAGAAGAGTACATGAGCGCTGCTCCTTCCTTCGACTTCTCCGACCTGTACTTCTGCAAGGCTGACTAATTAAAGCTTAGACAGGTTTTAAGTTACAAAGCTTGAGGGGCTGGGTTTTACCCCGGCCCCTTTTCATCTTGCATTCCCAAGCAACCAAGGCAATACGTCCCTTTCCCGATGGCGATGGAAGCCTTGAAGGCGATTCAAGCCTGAAAAGGCAGGGATATGGCTCGCTCATCTGAGGGCTGAGCCGGGGAAAGCGGAAAAATGAAGCAGGAAGACTGCGCGGCAGGCGCGGCCGGAAGGCTGGCTGCTGCGTTGGAATAGATTGCAACAAGAGAATGAATGGAGTGAAGGCTTATGGCAAATGTAAAGACCGCAAACATGACGATCACACAGGAATTTGCCGAGCGAGTGAAACGGGATCACACCAAGGAGAAGATCATGAGCGTTGCTCCGATCATCATTCTGGTGGTTATGATTCTGGTTTTCTCTGTCCTGTGTGGATTCAAGGTGTTTTTGGCACCGACCAACATCGTGGCGATCCTCAAGCAGCTGGCGATTCCGCTGTGCGTGGCGCTGGGTCTGACTTGGGTCATCATGATTGGATGCATCGACCTGTCCATCAATGGCGTGGTGGGCATGGCTGGCTCTCTGGCAGGCGTGTTTGTTGCAAACGAAGTATTTAACTTCAACCTCGGTCTGTTCGGCGTGGCGCTCGCCATTCTGGCGGCAGTGCTGGTTGGCTTTTTGATCGGCGTGGTAAACGTGTATCTGCGCGTGCCGAGCTTCATGGTGTCCTATGCATTCATGTATGTCTGCCAGGGCATTGGCCGCGTATCCTATCATTCCCGCATACTTAAGATCACCGACCCGATGATGCTCCGTGCGGCAAACCTTTACATCCTCGGCGTACCCTTCATTACTTGGGTGGCGCTGCTTATGTTTGTGATTTGCCTGATTATTCAGAACTACACTGCCTTCGGCAGGCATGTATATGCGGTGGGTACCAATGAATCCATCCCGAAGTCCGTTGGCGTAAATGTGTCGTCGGTCAAGATCCGCGTGTTCATGCTGGGCGGCCTGCTCAGCGGCGTTGCAGGCGTTCTGGGCGCGATCCGGCTTGGCATCGGTCAGATCCAGATCGGTGAAAACCAGATGTTCCCGGCGCAGGCTGCCGTGGTTATCGGCGGCACCGCGCTCAGCGGCGGCAAGGGCGGCGTGCAGCACACGCTGATCGGCGTGCTCATCATGACCATACTCAACAATGGTCTGCTGATGTGCGGCGTATCGGCATTTATTACCGACGGCGTGCAGGGTCTTATCATCCTTATCACCGTTATCCTGACCAGCGCACACGGCAAGACCGTGATCAGCAAGTAAGAGAGGAGGATTACAATGGCAAACAATCAGATTCTATTTGCAGCCCACGATATCACCAAATCCTTCTCCGGCACGCAGGCGCTCAAGGGCGTTGATCTGGAGGTGCGTCCGGGCGAGATCGTAGGTCTTGTGGGCGAGAATGGCGCGGGCAAATCCACCCTTTTGAAGATCATCATCGGTGCGCAGCCCCAGTCCTCTGGCACGATGACCATGCATGGCAAGGAATATGCGCCTAAGAACCCCATGGACGGCAACCGCGAGGGCATCGGCATGGTGTTTCAGGAGCAGA
>CAYWLE010000280.1:0-2050 GCA_964458825.1 uncultured Oscillospiraceae bacterium
CATACATTCCCACCAACGTGATCTCCATCACCGACGGACAGATCTTCCTCGAATCGGAGCTGTTCAATTCCGGCATCATGCCTGCGGTGAACCCGGGCATCAGCGTATCCCGCGTGGGCGGCGACGCGCAGATCAAGGCGATGAAGAGGGTGGCTGGCAGCCTGAAGCTGCTCTACTCCCAGTACCGCGAATTGCAGAGCTTTGCTCAGTTTGGCTCCGATCTGGATGCAGATACCAAGGCTCGGCTTGCGCTGGGCGCGCGCATCGTGGAGGTGCTCAAGCAGAAGAACGAGGCTCCGGTGGATGTGGCGCATCAGGTTTGCATCATCTATGCCGTGGTCAACGGCTACCTGAATGATGTGGCTCTGGAACGTGTGGCGGACTACGAGCGCAGGCTCTGCGAACAGATGGACATGCGCCGCAGCGACGTGCTGGAGAGCATCCGCAGCACAGGCAGGCTGGAGAAGGAAGCGGAGGATGGTCTAAAGGCTGTGCTCGGCGAGCTGAAGACCGAGTTTGCCGCTGTGGAATAAGGAGGAGGATACATGGCTGGCGTTTCCACGAAGGAGATCAAAAACAGGATCCGAAGCATGGAAAGCACCAAGCAGATCACCCGAGCAATGGAGATGGTGGCTGCTTCGAAGCTTCGCCGCGCACAGGCGCAGGCCGTGGCTTCCCGTCCCTACTTCGAAAGCATCTACAGCGTGATACAGGACATCGCCCGGCTCAACCGTGAGGCGACCCTCCCCTACTTTGCTCCCGCCGGCAGTGCAGGCAGCAGACCGCTCTACGTGGTTATCGCGGGCGACCGCGGGCTGGCGGGCGGCTACAACAGCAACATGTTCAAGCTCTGTCAGGACAGGATGGCTGCTCAAAGCGCCGAGGTACTGCCCATCGGCAAAAAGGCGCTGGAGTTTTTCACCTCTCGGAAGTACAGGATATTCATCGACGGCTACAGCGAGGCTGCCTCCATTGCCGTGAGCGACTGCTTCACCATGGCGAAGGCGCTCTGCCGCGCCTATCGGGAGGGCAGATTCGATGAGATCCACATCTGCTACACGAGCTTTGTATCGGTGCTGAGTCAGGTTCCCAAGGATGTGCGGCTGCTGCCGCTGGAGCCTGCTGAGCCTCGGGCGGACAAGCCCCTGCCGGACATGATCTACGAGCCGGACAGCGCCGATGTATTCAAAACCATCATACCCGAATATCTAGGCGGCGTGATCTACAGCGCGGTTTGCGAGAGCCGTGCCTCGGAGCAGGCTGCACGGCGCACAGCCATGGACGCAGCCACGCAGAACGCCGAAGACATGATCGCCGACCTCAGCCTGAAATACAATCAGGCGCGTCAGGCAGCCATCACGCAGGAGATCACCGAGATCGTTGCCGGCGTATAAGCATACAAGCAGCCCGAGGATCGGAAACCGACGATCCATGGGTTTTTACCACTGATTTAAGGAGTTGAAGCCAAATGGCCAAACATATTGGAACCGTGATCCAAGTGATGGGGCCGGTTCTGGACGTCCGCTTTGACGAAGGCTGCCTGCCCGAGCTGCTGAGCGCCATCGAAATTGAGCATGGCGATGAGAGGATCGTGGCGGAGGTTGCCCAGCACATTGGCGACAACGTGGTTCGCTGCATCGCCATGAGCTCCACTGACGGGCTTCAGCGCGGCGCAAGGGCTGCCGATACCGGCGCGCCCATCAGCGTGCCTGTGGGTGAGAAATGTCTGGGTCGCGTGTTCAACCTGCTGGGGCAGGCAATCGACGATGGCGCACAGCTGCCCGCCGACAACGAGCGCTGGCCCATCCACCGCCCGGCTCCCAGCTATGAAGAGCAGCAGGCTGCCACCGAGATACTGGAAACCGGTATCAAGGTTGTCGATCTGATTTGCCCCTACGCCAAGGGCGGCAAGATCGGTCTGTTCGGCGGCGCAGGCGTGGGTAAGACGGTGCTCATCATGGAGCTTATCAACAACGTTGCCAAGGCGCACGGCGGCATTTCCGTGTTCACCGGCGTTGGCGAGCGCACCCGCGAGGGCAACGACCTATAC
>CAYWLE010000281.1:0-2041 GCA_964458825.1 uncultured Oscillospiraceae bacterium
GATGCAGCAGCTGATAGAAGCTATGCTGGCCGTTGGTGCCGGGCTCGCCGAAGATGACCGGCCCGGTCACATAGTTTACAGCCTCGCCAAAGCGGTTGACGGACTTGCCGGTGGATTCCATATCCAGCTGCTGGAGGTGCGCCGGGAAGCGGCTGAGCGCCTGCGAATAGGGCAGAACTGCGGTGCAGGGATAGAGCAGCACATTCCGCTCGTAGACGCCGATGAGGGCGTCCAGCATGGCGGGATTTTTGCGAATGTCTTTCTCCTTGGCGATGGCGTCCGCCTCGGCTGCGCCGGAAAGGAACTGTGCAAACACCTCCGGCCCGAATGCCAGAGAGAGCACCGTGCCGCCCACGGCGGAGGTGGAGGAATAGCGGCCGCCGATATAATCATCCATGAAGAAGGCTGCCAGATAGTCCGGGCTGCTTGCCAGCGGAGAGGTCTGGCTGGTCACGGCGATCATGTGCTTGGAGGGGTTCAGACCCGCCTTTACCAGCGCATCCTTGACGAACGCTTCGTTGGTCAGCGTTTCCAGCGTGGTGCCGGACTTGGAAACCAGCACGAAGATGGAATGGGCGACATCGATGTTTGCCAGCACGCCAGCCGCATCGTCAGGATCCACATTGCTGATGAACTCCGCCTTCATTTTGAAGCAGCCGTTCACCTTCGCCCAGTTTTCCAGAGCCAGATACATGGCGCGGGGGCCGAGGTCGCTGCCGCCGATGCCGATCTGCACGACGGTGGTAAATTTCTCGCCCGCAGCATTGGTAAGCTCGCCCGCATGCACCTTCCTTGCAAGCTCGGCGATCCTATTCTGCTGATCCACATAGAAGGCGCGCTTATCCACGCCATTCACAACCACATTTTCACCCTGCTGGCCGCGGGTGAGCTGATGCAGAACCAGCCGCTTTTCGCCGGTATTGATGACTGCGCCGTTATAGAGCGCCTGATACTTATCGGCAAGCTGCGCCTCCTCGGCAAGCTTGGCGAGCTTGGCAAGGATCTCGTCGCTGACCGGACGCGCGGCATAATTGAAGCTCAGTCCGCAGCCCATATCCACGCTATAGCTGCGCACGCGCTGTGCGCCCGCCTCGCCGGACATGGCTTCCTTCAAGTTGAGCTTCTGCATGCCTTCCAGCTCACGATAGGCTGCGAGGCTATCCATATTCTTCCATTCGATCATGTTTAGTATCCTCCTCATATATTGGATGTGGACGGAGTATCATATTATCCTGTATAAAATTATACTACGATCCTTCCAAAATATCAACAGTAATAAAAAAGCAAGAGCTCCAGCCTCTCTCCTTCGATTGGTTGGAACTCTTGCGGTCGCATGCCTTATAGGCGCACGCAGGGCGGCGAGAAGGTCTGCAAGGCAAGGAAGCAAGGCTGCAAATGAAGGCGCTTACATAGACGTAAGCAGCTGAAATTTGCAGTCAATGCTGACAAAGCAAGCCTCCTGCGGTTAGAAATCGCAGGAGGCGGTTGTAAGCCTTATCGACGCACCGGGGTTGATTATGCCTTTTCCAGCGCCAGAGTCTTGGTGGTCAGGTCGCAAACCTCGCTGGGGCCGAAGTACTGGATCGCGCCGGGATAGGTGAAGCAGGTTTCCACTGCCCACTCAGCCCTATGCTCCTCGAAGAACTTGAAGGGCTTGCCATCCAGCTCCACCAGAGCCTTGCGGATAACGGGCTTGTCCTTGCCGTTGCGGCGCTCGATATTCATCATCTTGGTAATGGGCATGCCGCCGGCCACCCACTCCTCAGCGGGCTTGGACAGATTGGATACCTTGGAGAGGTAGCCATTATAGCCATACTGGATCAGCATGAAGGCGTTGTAGCCAAGGGAGTAGCAGTAGTCCGCATCAAAGTTGGAGGGGAAGGCACAGCGTCCCTCATAGCCAAAGAAGTGGTGCAGCGGGGAGAACTTGCCCTTATAAGTGCCTGCCGCCTTGCGGGCTGCCAGACGCTCCTTCACCATTGCAGAGAAGAGCTTTTCGGATTCGATGAGGGATACCTGCACGTTGCCGTGGGGGTCGCGC
>CAYWLE010000282.1:0-2011 GCA_964458825.1 uncultured Oscillospiraceae bacterium
GCAGTCGAACCCACCTGTGCTGTCGCTGGCTTGACCGAAGGCTCCCACTGCTCCGCCTGCAATGCAATCATCGTGAAGCAAGAGATCGTTCCCACCACCGGCCATAGCCTGATCGGCGGCTACGATCCCAAGCAGCACGCCATCTCCTTCCACTGCACCAGCTGTGGCTACGTGAGGAAGGCCTCCTTCGCGTCCATCTTCAACTAAACCCCTTTTGAGAAAAAACAAACAGAAGCCAAGCCCACGCCCGATAAAAGCGTGGGCTTGCGTAATTCAGCACTTTTGAAGGGCAATGCCGATGCGCCACCTCATAATCTCACTGCGATTCTTTACCTATTCTATCTTGTTATTTTTCGAAGCAATGTGATAGGATAAACCGGTTCGGGCGATAGCCGTGGCAAGCCCGAAAAACCAGCCTGCAAACGGCGCTGGTTCTGTTGCAATATTTATTCAGACCAACCAAAATCAAACAAAGCAATCAACTTAGGAACAGGAGGAAGCGCTTATGTCCAATTTACGGCACAAGCTGATCGGCAATCATGCGTTCTATTCGATGGTGCTTGCCGTTGTGGTGCCCATCATCATCCAGAATGCCATCACCAATTTCGTTAGCCTGCTGGATAACCTCATGGTGGGTGTGATCGGCACGGAGGAAATGTCCGGCGTCGCCATTGCCAACCAGCTTATGTTTGTATTCAACCTTGCCATATTCGGCGCAGTGTCCGGCGCGGGCATATTCACCGCCCAGTATTATGGCGCAGGCAATGAGGAGGGCGTGCGTGCCTCCACCCGCTATAAGCTCTATTCGGGCATAGCGCTGGCGGTGATCACCATCGTGCTCTTCCTCACCAAGGGCAAGGAGCTGATCTCCCTCTACCTTACCGATACCTCCGATCCTGCCCGTGTGGAGCGCACGCTTGGCTACGGTATAGAGTACCTGCGCATCATGGTGCTGGGAATGATGCCCTTTGCCTTCGTTCAGTGCTATGCCAGTACCCTGCGCGAGGTTGGCGAAACTCGCCTGCCCATGCTGGCTGGCATTTCGGCGGTGCTGGTGAACCTTGTGTTCAATTATTTCCTTATTTTCGGCAAGTGCGGCTTCCCGAAGCTGGGCGTTGCCGGCGCAGCCTATGCCACCATCCTCTCCCGCTATGTGGAGGTGGCCATCGTTATCATCTACACCCACAGCCATAAGAAGCGCTTTTCCTTTGCCGACGGGCTTTATAGCACGCTGCGCATACCCATGCGGGTGGTTCGCGAGATCACCATCAAGGGCATGCCGCTGCTCATCAATGAATTTCTCTGGTCCTTTGGTCAGGCAACGCTGACGCAGGTGTATTCCATGAGCGGACTGGATGTGATCGCCGCCATGAATATCTCCTCCACCATTACCAATGTCTTCAGCGTGGTTTATATCTCCATGGGCTCCGCCGCCGCCATCATCGTCGGTCAGGATCTGGGTGCAAATGAGATCGAAACAGCCAAAGACCATACTTGGAAGCTGCTCACCTTCTCCGCTGCCATCAGCGTGGGTATAGGCATGATCCTCGCCGCGCTATCGCCGTTCATTCCCAGATTGTATAATACCACCGAGGCGGTGTATTCGCTGGCTTCGTCCTTCATGCTGGTGTTTGCCATCAATATGCCCGCCATGTCCTACTGCAACTGCGGCTACTTCATCATGCGCTCCGGCGGCAAGACAGGCGTCACCTTCGTCTTCGATTCCTGTAGCACTTGGCTGCTCTGCGTGCCGATTGCCTATTGTACCTCGCAGCTGCTGGGTCTGCCCGTGGTTGCCGTCTATGCCTGCGTGCAGATCGTTGAGGTTATGAAGGCGTGCGCCGCCCGCATACTCATCAGCAAGGGTGTGTGGATCAACAACATCGTATCCAGCGACCAGATGCAGCTGAGCTAACGCAAGCTTCTCGGGGGTACCCTTCTTGGGGACTCTGTTCCCGAACCCCTGCCTTTTTATGGGGTTCCACCCCATACCCCGCTCAGGGGCGCTGCC
>CAYWLE010000283.1:0-2007 GCA_964458825.1 uncultured Oscillospiraceae bacterium
TGCCGGAGGCTCGGTAAGTATCGATGCGCAGATCCTCGGTCTTGATCTCGATCTCCGAATTATCCACGATGACGGGAGCCACATCCAGCGAGGCAAAGCTGGTCTGGCGGCGGGCATTGGCGTCGAAGGGAGAGATGCGCACCAGACGATGCACGCCGCGCTCCGCCTTGAGATAGCCATAGGCATAGTCGCCCGTGACCTCGAAGGATACGGACTTGATGCCCGCGGAATCGCCATCGAGGTAATCCAGCTCGCGAACCTGAAAGCCCATGCGCTCGCAGAAGCGGGTATACATGCGGTAGAGCATCTGCGTCCAGTCCTGCGCCTCGGTGCCGCCCGCGCCAGCATGCAGGGTGAGGATGCAGTTGCAATCGTCATGCTCGCCGGTGAGCAGGGTCTGGAGCTTGATATTTTCCAGATCCTCCTTCAGGCTGGCAAACTCCTTTTTGATGTCCTCCGCCATGGATTCGTCGTCCTCCTCCTCGGCAAGCTCCATCATGACCTCGATCTCATCGGCACGGTTGATCAGGCTCTCGTAGTGCTTGACACGCGCCTCGGTGGAGTTCGCCTTGGCGGATACCCGGGTGGCACGCTCGGTATCATCCCAGAAGCCGGGGGAACCCATATCCTCGTTAAACTCGATCAGCTGCTCGCGCAGGTGATCCACGTGCAGAGATTCGCCGGCCTCCTCGATCATGCTTCGAACGGCGCTAAGCTCCTGCTTGAATACTTCCATTTCGATCATATTATTCACATCCAATTTCTAATTATGCATTGATGAAGCAAAACGCGCTGTGCAAAGGGCGTTTGCACCCTCGCGCCGCCTTAGTCTGCGTCGTTCGTGTTCTTGCCGCAGCACTGCTTATACTTCTTGCCGCTGCCGCAGGGACAGGGATCATTTCTGCCAACCTTCGCCTGCGCCTTCTTGGGAGCCTTCTGCTCAACCTCGCCGTGGTTTGCCGCCACGGGCTGGGCAACCTGCTTGCGCTCCACGGGCTTGGCGACCACGGTGAAGTAGAGGCGACGCACCGTGTCCTCCTGAATGAGGTGGCTCATCTCCTCAAACATATCATAGCCCTCGCGCTCGTACTCGATCAGCGGGTTCTTCTGGCCGTAGGCGCGCAGGCCGATGCCATCGCGCAGCTCGGTCATGGCATCGATATGATCCATCCAGCGGTGATCCACGCTGCCCAGCAGCGCCACGCGCTCAAACTCGCGCATATCGAGGTTTGCCTCCGCCCACATCTTCTCCCGCAGGGCATAGATCTCGGCGGCGCGGGCAACCAGCGCCTTTACGAAGGCTTGCTTGGCTGGCTGCTCCAGACCATCGCAGATGCTGCGGGTCGCGCCCTTATCGATGCACAGCTTCTCCAGATACTCTGCCAGACCATTCACATCCCAGCTAGCGCGGTTTGCCTCGTCGCCCACATGGCGCTCCACTGCCTCGGAAATGAGGCTATCGCGCATTTGTAGCACGCGGCTATGCATATCCTCGCCCTCCAGAACCTGCCTGCGCTGGGCATAGATGACCTCGCGCTGCTTGTTCATCACCTCATCATACTTGAGCACCTGAAGGCGGATATCATAGTTTCTGCCCTCGACGCGCTTCTGGGCGTTCTCGATCTGCTTGGATACCATGGAGAACTCGATGGCTTCCTCCGCCTGACCGCCGGAGAGCTTCTCCAGCATGGGACGGAAGCGGTCGGAGCCGAAGAGGCGCATGAGATCATCCTCAAAGGAGATGAAGAACTGGCTGCTGCCGGGATCGCCCTGACGGCCGGCTCTGCCGCGCAGCTGGTTATCGATGCGGCGGGACTCATGCCGCTCGGTGCCGATGATATGCAGACCGCCGAGCTTGACCACCTCGTCATGACCCTTCTGGGTCTCGACGGAGTACTTATCCATCAGCTCGCGGAAGTGAACGCGTGCCTCCTTGACCTCGTCGCTGACGTTCTCGTTGAAGCCGATCGCCTCCTCGATCACTTCTTCCTCATAGCCGTTATGGCG
>CAYWLE010000284.1:0-2003 GCA_964458825.1 uncultured Oscillospiraceae bacterium
GCGGCACCATCGCCTTCGCCCGGGAAAACACGTTGCCGCTCTCAAAATCCGCGCCTCTAGCCATCTGAGCGCGCTGGATCTTGTTGGTTTCCTCCACAAGGGTGGGTATGAAGCGCAGGGCAATGGACATCATCATGGATATCTCATGCGCCGGGAAGCCGATTTTCGAAAGCGGACGCAGCATCGTTTCCAGCGCGTCGGTCAATGCGATCGGGGAGGTGGTAAAGGTGAGCAGCTGGGTGCAGAGGATCAGCATAACCAGTCTTATCGCCATAAACAGCGCCGTCCGAAGCCCGCCCTCGGTAATGCGGATGAAGGCAAGGCGGAATATCTCCTCGCCATCGTGCATCAGGAAGAGGTTCAATATGAAGGTTAGACCAATGATAAAGAACATGGGCTTGAGCCCCCGCAGCATATAGCCGATGCTGATCCGCGTGGACATGGCGCAGAAGGCTACAAAGAGCATCACCAGTGCAAAGCCAAAAAAGCTCTTTACGCAGAACACCAGCACGATCAGAACCAGCGTTAGCATGAGCTTGGTTCTCGGGTCGAGATGGTACAGGTATGAATCGCCGGGAAAGAACTGCCCCAGCGCTACGTTTTTCAGCATGTCCGTCCTCCGTCAGTCCCTCGTGGTATCGTTCTTCAGCCGTGCAGCCGCCTGCGGCAACAGCCTGTTGAGTATGGCTTTCTCCAATTCCTGCTGGGTATAAGCGCCCTCGGGCACCTCAAAGCCGCTCTCGCGCAGAAGGCAAGCGAGCTTGGCGCACTCCGGCACATCCAGCCCGATCTTCCTGAGCGCCTCGCCATGCAGGAAGACCTCCGCAGGCGTGCCCTCGTGGGCGATCCTTCCGTGGTTGAGCACATAGAGCCTGCCGCAGTACTTGCCCACATCATCCATCGAGTGGGAAACCATCACCACGGTCACGCCGCTGGCATGTATGCCCCGTATCAGCTCCAGCATCGATCGCCTGCCCGCAGGATCCAGCCCCGCCGCAGGCTCGTCAAGGATGAGTATGGAGGGATGCATCGCCAGCACACCTGCGATGGCCACGCGCCGCTTCTGACCGCCGGAAAGGTTGAAGGGAGATACCTCCCGCAGGGACTTATCCAGCCCAACCAGCTCCATCGCCTCGGTCACACGCTCGGCAATGGTCTTCTCATCCAGCTTCAGGTTCCGCGGTCCGAAGGCGATGTCCTTCTCCACCGTTTCCTCAAAGAGCTGGTATTCAGGATACTGAAAAACCAAGCCAACCTTCTGCCGCACATCGCTGAGCCGCACATCCTTGCCGGACAGATCCATGCCCTCCACGAAGACATGCCCCGGCTCCGCCTTCTCCAGTGCGTTCATGTAGGAGATAAGCGTGGATTTGCCGCTTCCCGTGTGACCGATGACGCCGATGAACTCGCCCCGATCCACATGCAGGCTCACATCATCCAGCGCGCGGGACTCAAAGGGTGATCCCGGCATGTATACGTGGCTGAGGTTCTTGATCTCGATCACATGCTCCGTGCCGACCGCTTCATTTTTATATTCTGCCATATTGCTATCTGCTCCGCTAAAGCGCATGTTCTTATTTCTGCATCTGGCGCAGCGCCTGCGCCATTTCCTCGACGGTGAGTATACCCTCGGGCAGCTTCAGCCCGTCCTTGCGCAGCCTGTGGGCAAGCTTGGTGATCTCCGGCACATCCAGCCCGCACTGCATAAGCAGATCGACCTGTGCAAACACTTCCCTTGGCGTGCCCTGTGCAGCCAGCCTGCCATCCTCCATCACAGCCACCCGGTCGGCCTGCACGGCCTCCTCCATGAAGTGGGTGATCCATACGATGGTGACGCCCTCCTCCCGGTTGATGCGCCGGGCAAGGTTGAATATGTCCTGCCGACCCACCGGATCGAGCATCGCCGTGGATTCATCGAACACGATGATCTTCGGGCGCATGGCAAGCACACCCGCGATGGCCACCCGCTGCTTCTGTCCGCCGGAGAGCATGCTGGGCGAGGT
>CAYWLE010000285.1:0-1998 GCA_964458825.1 uncultured Oscillospiraceae bacterium
GCCGATTTTCTGCGAAAAGTCGTCGCTGCATTCCGCAGAAAAGGCGTGACCGTCGAATGCGTACAAACTGACAACGGTTTTGAATTCACCAATCGTTTCTCAAATTCGAAACGCGATATTCCTACGTTGTTTGAATATACCGCTGCCGAACTCGGCATCCGGCATAAGCTCATTCGCCCTTATACGCCTCGCCACAACGGCAAGGTTGAACGCAGTCATCGCGAAGATCAGAAGCGTTTTTATGACACTCACTGCTTCTGGTCCCGCGACGACTTTGGAGTGCAGCTAGCTGCACTCCAAAGTCGTTCCAACTCCAGACCTATGCGCCCTCTCGCCTGGCTTTCTCCGAAAGAATATCTTTCTTCCTTTCGTGTCCAAGATCATTGACAAACCTACATATCCATTATTTTTTATCCTGACATACAAAAATACCAAAAGGACGTTTTTTGAAATTTTACATTGAAATAACCATCCCTGAATATACTCAGGGATGGTTATTTCATGCTATGGATTGGGGTCGGGCGCGTCGCTGAAGCCGCGCTCGGCGCGTATTTTGCGTATTTCATTTTCGAAGCCCTGCTGGCTTGGCTGGTAATAGGGCATGCCCCGTGCCTCCAAGGGAGCATACTGCTGCTTTACATAGTGGCCGGGATAATCGTGGGCATATTTATAGCCCTCGCCGGAGCCAAGCTTGTCCGCACCCTTATAATGGGTATCGCGCAGGTGAACCGGCACCGCCTCATAGCCACCGCGCTCGGCATCCGCCATGGCGCTCTCCACGGCCACGGACACGGAATTGGATTTCGGGCTTTCGCACACGGCAATGATCGCCTGTGCGATGGGCAGCTTTGCCTCGGGCATGCCGATGTTTTCCAGCGCCTGCATGGCAGCCGCCGCCTGAAGCATGGCCAGCGGATTGGCAAGACCCACATCCTCGCTGGCATGGGCGATGATCCTGCGCACAATAATGCGGGGATCCACGCCCGCCCGGTTCATGCGGGCAAACCAAGCCAGAGCGGCGTCGCTATCGGAGCCGCGCAGGGACTTGCAAAATGCCGAGAGCATATCATAAAAGAGGGACTCGTCCATCTGCAATACCCGGCTCTGGATGGATTCCTCCGCCACAGAGAGCGTCACATGAATGGATCCGTCCGCCTCCATCGGCGTGCTGAGTACGGCAAGCTCCAGCGCATTGAGGGCGCTGCGAACATCGCCGTTGGCAACCTGAGCGATGTGGTCGAGGGCGTCCTCTTCGATGGCGACCTCCTGATCGCCATAGCCATTGATCGGATCGGAAATGGCGTTGAGCACCGCGCACTTGACCTCCTCCACGCCGAGCGGCTCGAAGTGGAACAGGCGGCAGCGGCTCACGATGGCCGGCGTCATGGCGATCATCGGGTTTTCGGTGGTGGAGCCAATGAAGCGGATCACACCCTTCTCGATGGCGGGCAGTATGGAATCCGACTGGGACTTCGACCATCTGTGGCACTCATCCAGCAGCAGGTAGGTTGGCTGCCCATAGAGGCTGAGCCTGTCCTCCGCCTCCTTCAAAACGGCGCGCACATCCGCCACGCCGCTGGTGACGGCATTGAGCTTGACAAAGGCGGCGCGGGTGGTTTCAGCAATGATGGAGGCAAGGGTGGTCTTTCCGCAGCCGGGCGGTCCCCAGAAGATGGAGCTGGTGAGCCGGTCGGCCTCTATGGCGCGGCGCAGCAGCTTGCCCCTGCCCACGATGTGGCTCTGACCGATGAAATCCTCCAGCGTTTTGGGTCGCATGCGATCTGCCAGCGGCGCAAGGCTCTGCTGGCTTGCGGTGAATAGATCCATACGCTTCCTCCCCTTTCTGCCTGAATAAATGATCTTGGATACAACAAAAGGAACGCAAGAATATGCGTTCCCCCTGTTTGCTTTTCAGTGACCTTACTGAGCGGCCTTAGCAAGGCGCTTGGCCATGCGAGCCTTTTTGCGGTTTGCTGCGTTCTTATGGATAACGCCCTT
>CAYWLE010000286.1:0-1997 GCA_964458825.1 uncultured Oscillospiraceae bacterium
GAAGGAGCAGGTTGCCGATCGCCTGAACGAGACTGCCAAGGAGCTCTACGGCGTGGATAACTTCACCGACATGATCGCCGATGAAACCATCACCGAGGATATGGAGGAGCTCTACGCCTTCCTGACCGAGAAGGGTCACCCGGTTCTGGGCATGGATCCGCTGATGTAATTTCATATGTGAAGGGGGATTCTTTCCCCCTTCGCTTCTTCCCCTATGCAAAAATCCGTCGCGCCATTCAGGCACAACGGATTTTTTCCCGTGTAAGCATCGCCGCTTATGCTCGTTTAACACCCCATCCTATAATACAGGTGATATTATGCTCGATAAGAAAGCTCTGCGCAAGGAGATCGGCGCACTTAAGCGTGCCATGACGGACGCGCAGATCGCAGCCTACAGCGCCGACCTCACCGAGAAATTCTGCAACAGCGATTATTATAAAAGCGCCGCTTCCATCTATGCCTACCTGCCCTACAATCAGGAGGTACGCACGTGGAACATCGTGCGCCGCGCTTGGGCAGATGGCAAGCGCGTTGCCGTGCCCAAGGTTTATGGCGATATCATGCGCTTCCTCTGGCTGGATAGCTTCGATCAAATTGCTCCCGGCGGCTGGAACATACCCGAGCCGACCTATGACGAGCCGGTTGCCGATGATGAAAGCGCGCTGATCCTCATGCCCGGCCTCGCATTCGATCCTGCCGGCCATCGCGTAGGCTACGGCGGCGGCTTCTATGACAAGTACCTTGAGGAGCATACCAAGCACAGGCTGCTTGCCCTCTGCTACCCCTTCCAGCTCTTCGAGCATCTGGATGTGGAGGAGCATGACGTTCCCGTCGATCAGGTCATTGCCGCCGAGGACAAACCATAATCGCCAACGGCGGCATGTACGAATCCACAGTAACCACCGAGGATGGCTCCGAGCAGTTTGAGCGCTACTGGATCCAGCTGTGATTCTAAGAATTGAGCGTGCTACCCCGCAATTTTCAAAAAACTGTCGCCGGACAGACAAAGCAAGACCCGCTGAGTTATTTTGCTCAGCGGGTTTTACTTATACGCATTTTTGATCCATGCTATTCAACCACACCCAAAATCAGCGGCTTCCTTTCAGGCTTATTATCCACGATGTGAATCGCCCGCTTCATCAGGTTGTAAGCGCCGATGCGGTCGGATTTCTCCCCCACGTGCAGCGTGCAGAGCGCGTCGCCCGGCTTTACAGGATCGCCCACGCGCTTTTTCATTACGATGCCCACGGACAGATCCAGCGCATCCGTCTTTTTCTCGCGACCTGCGCCCAGCAGCTTGGCTGCGTTGCCGATATCGCTGGTGACCATGGAGCCGATGTAGCCGCCGCGGTCTGCCTTAATATCGATCAGGTGCTTTGCCTTGGGCAGCCTGCCGGTATCATAGCAAACCTGCGGATCGCCGCCCTGTGCCTCGATCATCATGGCAAAGCGCTTCAGACCCTCGCCATTCCTGATCTTCTCATCCAGCAGCTTCACGCCGTCGTCCACATGCTCCACAGCGCCTGCATTGCGCAGTATATACGCGCCCAGCGTCAGCGCGACCTCCTTCAGATCGCTGCCCGCACGCCCGGCGAGGATATCGATGGCTTCCTCCACCTCCAGCGCGTTGCCGATGTAGTTGCCCAGCGGCTGATCCATGTCCGTCAGCAGTGCGGAGAACCTGCGCTTGCTCAGCTTGCCGATGCGAACCATGGTTTCCGCAAGCTGCCTGCTCTTTTCGAAGGTATCCATGATGGCGCCGGAGCCAACCTTCGTATCCAGCATCACCACATCGCAGCCGGAGGCAAATTTCTTGGACAGTATCGAGGATACCACCAGCGGCATGCAATCCACCGTGCCAGTCACATCCCGCAGCGCATAGAGCGCCTTATCCGCCGGCGCAAGCTCCGCCGTCTGACCGATGATGGCGCAGCCGATGTCCGTCACCTGCTTCTTGAAGCGCTCCACATCGATATCCACCGTCAAGCCCGGTATAG
>CAYWLE010000287.1:0-1982 GCA_964458825.1 uncultured Oscillospiraceae bacterium
CCTTGTTGGGGAAGGGCCAGAGGGTGATGGGGCGGATGAGGCCGGCCTTCACGCCATCCTTGCGGGCGGCGTTGATGGCGTTCTTGGCCACGCGGGCGGCGATGCCGAAGGCAACCACGCAGATATCTGCATCCTCCATCAGGTATTCCTCCGCCATGGCTTCGGTTTCCTCGATGCGCTTATAGCGCTCGTAGCGGTCGAAGTTCATGCGCTCCAGCTCGTAGGGATCGAGGCTGAGGGAGTTGATGATATTGTGCTCGCGCGCCATCTTGGTGCCGGTGGCCGCCCAAGATTTATCATAAGCCTTGACCTCGGGAACATGTATCTCCACAGGCTCCATCATCTGACCCATGGTGCCGTCGGCGAGGATCATGGCGGTCATGCGATATTTATCCGCCAGATCAAAGCCCTTCACGGTCATGTCCGCCATTTCCTGCACGCTTGCGGGAGCCAGCACGATCATGCGATAATCGCCGTGACCGCCGCCCTTGGTTGCCTGGAAGTAGTCGGACTGGCTGGGCTGGATGCCGCCCAAGCCGGGGCCGCCGCGCTGCACATTTACCACGAGGGAGGGCAGGTCTGCGCCGGCAATATAGCTCAGACCCTCGGCCTTCAGCGAGATTCCCGGGCTGGAGGAGGAGGTCATCACGCGATGACCGGTGGAAGCCGCGCCATAGACCATGTTGATAGCGGCGATCTCACTCTCCGCCTGCAGGAAGGTGCCGCCAATCTTGGGCATGCGCTTTGCCATGTAGGCGGCGATCTCCGTCTGAGGGGTGATGGGGTAGCCGAAATAGTGACGGCAGCCAGCCTGAATCGCAGCCTCTGCGATGGCCTCGTTGCCCTTCATAAGTACTTTGTCAGCCATGATGATACCTTACCTTTCCACTTCGATGATGCAGTCGGGACACATGGTTGCGCAGAAGGCGCAGCCAACGCACTTTTCCTGATCGGTGATCTCCGCCGGATGATGACCCTTCTGGTTGATCTTATCCTTGGCGATGGCGATCAGCCCCTTGGGACAGGCGCTCACGCACAGACCGCAGCCCTTGCAGCGATCCGTTTGAAAAGTCAGCTTTGCCATGGTTCTCATTCTCCTCTTTTTTTGTGTTTTATTGCTTTGGGTGATTGCTGTGTTGTTTTTATTAGAGCTTCTTATCAGAGCTTCTTTTGCAGCCTGAGGGGGAAGAGGTTTGTAACCCTGCCCTCCAGCGCGTCCATCAGCCGCTGCTCCACGCAGGTCATTTTGATGGGCAGCCCGGTCAGGCGGCTGATCTCCCCGGCATAGGTCATGGAGGAAAGCACGTCCTCCGCACTGGTTTCCCCGCCGAGGTTGGAGTTATTCACGATGGCGGTAAAGGGCATGCCCGCCGCCAGCTCGATCTCCCGCATGACCTCTATGGTGGAGGCAGCATCGCGGGTGAGGGGACGGAAGCGGTTGACCACGAAGAGCATTTCGTAATCATTTTCCTCCAGTATCGCATCCCGCCAGCGGCCCAGCGCCAGCGCCCCGCGATCATCGCCGCCCACATCGATCACTGCCCGAACGCCGCGATCATCCACAATGGAGTAAACCTCCTGCGGAAGGGCGGGCAGATCCACATTGCTGTTTGCAAATTCCGAGCTGATGAGCCTGATCCCCGCCGCTTCCAGCTCCCTGCGGGAATCCTCGGTGCGGAAGTAGGGGTTCACGATGTCGATATCCGCGATGGTCACGCGCTCGCTGATTTTTTTCAGATAAAACGCAAGATTTACGGCGATGTTGGTCTTGCCGCTGCCATAGTGGCCGGACAGCAGCGTGATGCGCTTGAAATCCACTTGCAGCGCCCTCCTTTCTGCTTGGCACCTGCGGGAAGGCTTCAGGCTGCTGGTTGAGACAGCGTATGCCTGAAATAAACAAACGCCCGTCTGCAAAGAATGAGATCTTTGAGACGAGCGCTGAAAGCACAGATTGTGCATCGTATGCCCGCGGTACCACTCAA
>CAYWLE010000288.1:0-1980 GCA_964458825.1 uncultured Oscillospiraceae bacterium
TCCATGAGGTGCTGGAGATGACCGTGAGCGAGGCGCTGGATTTCTTTGCTCCCCTGCCCCGCCTTGCTGCCAAGCTGCAAACCATGAAGGACGTAGGTCTTGGCTATGTAAAGCTCGGTCAGCCCTCCGACACCCTCTCCGGCGGCGAGGCGCAGCGCATCAAACTGGCGACGGAGCTTTCCCGCAAGGCGACGGGGCGCACCCTCTACGTGCTGGACGAGCCCACCACCGGTCTGCACATGGCGGACGTTGCCATGCTCAACGAGGTACTGCATCGGCTCAGCGACGCGGGCAACACCCTCGTGGTGATCGAGCACAACCTAGACGTTATTAAGACTGCCGACTACATCATCGATCTCGGCCCCCACGGCGGCGACAAGGGCGGAACCATCGTTGCGACCGGCACGCCGGAGCAGCTCGCCGTCTGCCCCGATAGCGCCACCGGAGCCTACCTGAAGGAGCTGATCTAGGCTGTTCCTTTACCCGTAAAACCAAGCAATACAGGGCTGTTTCTTATCTAAAAGCGACAGCCTTGTAACAATTTTGGAACAACTGGCCGCTTTCCTTGACTTTCCGCCTGCAACTGTTTAATATGAAACTGTATGATTCTGTATCAATATGTTGATTGGAGGCATTTACATGCAGAAAGGATATAAGCGCACCAACAAAGGCATTGCCGTACTCTATTTCTTCTTCGGTCTGATCGCCCTGGCGGTATGCGTTGGCGTCGGTTACTTCTTCCTTGCACATTTTGATTATTCCGATAAGCTGGCTGATCCCGATGCAAGCATGCGTCCCTATGTGGAAATGACGGCCTCGCCCGACCTGCCCGCCACCGAGCCTAACGAAGCGCCGGCAGACAGCCTCACCGACGGCGACGCCGCTATCTCTGCCTTCGGCGGCGATAGCGGCGATGACCTCGACGGCGCGGCATTTGCTCCCGAAACTGGCGATGATGATTTCGTGGATATCAGCTTCACTCCCACGCCCGAGCCCACCGCCGAGCCCACGCCGGAACCGACGCCCATTCCCACGCCCATCCCCACTCCCACGCCGGAACCCACGCCTACGCCTACCCCCACCCCGGAGCCGACCCGCATCGCAAGCAAGAAATTTGCCTCCGCCATGAAGAAGGGCTTCAACGTGCCCGAGGCTTCCGACACCGCAAATGTAGAGCTTACCAATTTCTACGTATCCGAACCGAACGACAGGCGCGTGATCCAGCTAAACGGCTATGGCTATATCAACGATGCAGCCTTTGACGCCAAGGATATTCAGGCTTACCTCATCGTCACCCAGCAATCCACCGGCAAGCAGATTGCCTACAAGGCAACCATGAAGGCCGGGCTGTCCGGCGCGGACATGTCCACCGCCACCTGCCTGAACGCCGAGGAGAGCGAGTTCCAGCTCTTTATCAACACTAAGTCCTATCAGGATGGCGATTATTCCCTCGGACTGGTGCTGAGCTACAAACTGGACGGCAACCGCGCCTATTCCTACCACATCCTGCCGGAGAGCTTCAGCGTGAAGGATTCCGCCGTCACCGCCGAGACAGCCAACATATTTGGCGCCTCCGAATTTGACGCGGCAGCCGGAGCAACCGACGATATGGATGATATGGATGATATGGATGATATGGACGACACCGCAGCCGTGACCGCTGCCGGCTGAACCAGACCCAAGCAACCAAAACCAACGCCGCCCCGATGGCTACACGCAGTCGATCGGGGCGGCGTTCTTTGATCATGCAATAGCAGCAAAAGACCCGCCGCCTCGAAAGGGCAGCAGGTCTTTTTTCATGCTGAAGCAATTACTTTTCGATGATCTCCAGCAGCTCCATGGGGCATGCCTTTACGCAGATGCCGCAGGCGATGCACTTGGACGCTACGTCGTTTTCCAGCACCATGACCTTCATCGGGCAGGCTTCGACGCACTTGCCGCAGCCAACGCACTTCTTCTTGTTGATCATGTACACGCCGG
>CAYWLE010000289.1:0-1967 GCA_964458825.1 uncultured Oscillospiraceae bacterium
CGGCCTTTACCATGTCCTCGCGTGCGCCGTAGATCAGTTCGCCGGGCATGAAGCCACGGTTGCAGAAGCAGAGTGCAAAGGTCATTTTCTTTTTCATCGGTTTATCCTCTTTCTTTTATATTCACTTGGCAAATAGCTCAGCGGCCGTCTGGATTTCAGATCGCAGGTGCAGCTGCGCTTACAGCACGATCTCCAGCTGCTGATCCTCCGGGTAATCGCACACCACGCAGTCATTTGCATAGACGCGCTCCGGCAGGATGATCATCACGTGGAGCAGCTCATTATGGATGGGCAGTGCAGCCAGATGCCACACGCCGGTATTAAGCTTCACGAGGGTGCCCTTGGGCACAATGAATGCCTCGGTCTTCTCAGGTACGATGGTCTTGTTGCTGGGCGGAGCCACATGGATCACCGCATCATCGTCGAGAACGAGCACACCCTCGCCGGTGTAGTTGTGGTATTCCGCCTGCTTCACGATCATCCGCTCAGGCTTCTTCACCGTCAGCGGAGAGAAGGTGACGGGCTTGCCGCCCTGCACATTCAGTTCCACCTGATCGGGATAAAAGGTGGCGTCGCCGGGAAAGCAGTTTCCCACAGGGTTGAGCATGCTGGCAAAGCTGCCATAGGGTCTGAATGCCTCGGCAGTTAGCGGCTGCGCCTTGATGGTTCTCATTTTCTCTTTCCTCCCTTGTCGCACTTATATGCTACAACCATTATACCACTTTCCACATGGAATTGTACAGCCCATTTTGAGCAAGTAAGCATAGAAATTCCACAGCCTTCCAAGCAGGCTGGCTGGCACTCTGGCTATGAGAAAAAGCATTATTCCGAACATTTTCCTTCCTATATAATATATCATTCGAGATTTCCATTATTTTTTCGGGAAAACAGAGAAATTAGCCCCATCGTAATTGACGAATCAGTAGGAATTTGATATCATTAGAACTGCCAAAGCGAATAATCCCCCTGCGGCGAAAACCGCACAGCAAACGGAAAGGAAGGTCATTGATATGGATAACAACAAGAGACCGGACACTATGGTGCGCATCACCACCAAGGAACTGGCAGATGCATTTATTGCAGAACAGGTTGAGAGCATCCGCGCACAGGTTGGCAGCAAGAAGGTTCTGCTGGCGCTCTCTGGCGGTGTCGATTCCTCCGTTGTCGCCGCGCTGCTCATCAAGGCCATCGGCAAGCAGCTGGTTTGCGTGCATGTAAACCATGGTCTGCTGCGCAAGGGTGAACCCGAGCAGGTTGTTAAAGTGTTCCGCGATGAAATGGATGCAAATCTGATCTATGTGGACGCAGTGGATCGCTTCCTCGATAAGCTTGCCGGCGTTTCCGATCCAGAAACCAAGCGCAAGATCATCGGCAAGGAGTTCATTGAGGTATTCAACGATGAAGCCCAAAAGCTGGAGGGCATCGACTTCTTGGCGCAGGGCACCATCTATCCCGATATTTTGGAATCCCACGGCGTGAAGGCGCACCACAATGTTGGCGGTCTGCCGGAGGGCATGAAGTTTGAGCTGGTCGAGCCCGTGAAGCTCCTCTTCAAGGATGAAGTCCGCGTTGTAGGCGAAGCACTGGGTCTGCCCCACAACATGGTATATCGCCAGCCCTTCCCGGGGCCGGGTCTGGGCGTGCGCTGCCTGGGCGCCATCACCCGCGATCGTCTGGAAGCCCTGCGCGAGGCGGATGCCATCCTGCGCGAGGAGTTCGACAAGAACGGTCTGGCTGGAAAGGTATGGCAGTATTTCATCGCCGTGCCGGATATGAAGTCCGTGGGCGTGCGCGATGGCAAGCGCTATGAGGGCTGGCCGGCCATTATCCGCGCCGTGAACACCACCGACGCCATGACCGCCACCATTGAAGAGATCCCCTACGCCCTGCTGCACCACATCACCGATCGCATCACCCACGAGGTGGAAGGCATTAACCGCGTTCTGCTCGACCTCACTCCCAAGCCC
>CAYWLE010000290.1:0-1955 GCA_964458825.1 uncultured Oscillospiraceae bacterium
GATCACCATGATGCCGCTGCTGATGCTGATTATGAACCTGACCAGCGTCGCCGTCGTCTATCTTGGCGGCAACCGGGTGATCTTCGGCCAGATGCTGGTGGGCGACCTAAGTGCCTTCATCACCTACATCAACCAGATACTGATGTCCCTGATGATGGTGACTATGCTCTTTATGGTCACCTCCCGCTCCCTTGCCTCCGCTCGACGCATCACCGAGGTGCTGGACGAGAAGATCGCCCTCGACGATACCGGCGCAGCCCAGCCCGAAAAAGAGGTGGAGAAGGGTGATGTGGAGTTTCGAAACGTGTCCTTCCGCTACTACAAGAGCAGCGTGGGCAAGGTGCTGGATAACATCAATCTGAGGATCCCCGCCGGGCAGACGGTGGGCATAATCGGCTCCACCGGCTCCGGTAAGACCACGCTGGTTTCCATGATCCCCCGCCTCTACGATGTGGACGAGGGCGAGGTTCTGGTGGACGGCGTGAACGTGCGCGACTACAGCCTCAATAACCTGCGCAACGGCGTGGGCATGGTGCTGCAAAAGAACGTGCTCTTCTCTGGAACCATTGCGGAGAACCTGCGCTGGGGCGATGAAAACGCCGACATGCCTGTTCTTCGCGCCGCAGCCCAGCATGCGCAGGCGGACGGCTTCGTGATGAACTTCAAGGAGGGCTATGATTATCCGCTGGATCAGGGCGGAACCAACGTATCCGGCGGCCAGAAGCAGCGGCTGTGCATTGCCCGTGCCCTGCTGAAGAAGCCGAGGATACTCATTCTGGACGACTCCACCAGCGCCGTGGATACCGCCACCGAGGCGGAAATTCGCCGTGCCTTTGCCAATGAGCTGAAGGATTCCACCAAAATCATCATTGCCCAGCGCATATCCTCCGTGATGGATGCGGATCAGATCATCGTGCTGGACGAGGGCATTGTCACCGGCGTGGGCACCCATTCCGAGCTGATGCGTACAAACAAGGAATATCAGGAAATCTATGATTCTCAGATGGATAGAGAGGAGGATGCATAATGGCCGGACGCAGCCTTGAAAACCTACAGGCAAGATACAATAATCATACCGCTTCGACATCCTCCGGGCCGCGCATGCCCGCCGCTGGCCCCGGTCCCCGGCGCGGCCCCGGCAACAACCGCTTTGCATCCGGCAAGCCCAAGGATATGAAGAAGACCGTCAGCCGCATCATCTCCTACATTGCCGCCTATTGGACGCGGCTGGTTGTGGTGCTCTGCTGCCTGCTGTGCAGCACTGCCGCCTCCCTCGTGGCTGGCTATATGCTCAGACCCATACTCAACCACATCGCCGATGCAGCCATCAGCGCCGAGGAGCGGGTGAGCTACCTGATCTCCATGCTCATCGTGCTACTGCTTGCCTATATCGTGTCCGTCACGGCAACCTACCTGCAAAATCGGCTGATGGTTGGTATTTCCCGCAGCGCCGTGGAAAAGATTCGCCGCGACCTCTTTGCCCACATGCAGAAGCTGCCCCTGCGCTACTTCGATTCCCACAGCAATGGCGAGATCATGAGCCGCTTCACCAACGATGTGGATAATATCGGCATGATGCTGGATAACTCTGTGGTATCCATGATCTCCGGCTCCGTCACCCTCATCGGCACGCTGGCGCTGATGTTCTATACCAATATCTGGCTGACGCTGATCACCGTGGTGTTCGTGCCGGTGTTTCTCAAGTGCGGCACATTCATCATGGGTCGCAGCGCTAAATATTACTCCGCCCAGCAGGCTGCCCTCGGTGCGGTCAACGGCTATATTGAGGAAACTGTGTCCGGCCAGAAGGTGGTCAAGGTATTCTGCCATGAGCATGTGTGCGAGGATGAGTTCGGCCTGCTCAATGGCGATCTGCGGGAAAAGCAGATGAAGGCGCTCTTCTTCGGCGGCATCATGGGGCCGGTGATGGGCAATATTTCCAAGGTGAGCTATTC
>CAYWLE010000291.1:0-1909 GCA_964458825.1 uncultured Oscillospiraceae bacterium
TTTCATCTGAACAAACCTCCTTCTCGCCGCATTAGCGCTTGCGCGAGCTGCTGCGAACATCCGCAAATACAGCCAGCGCCACGATGATGCCGGTGATGATATACTGCCAGTCGGGGCTGAGGGTAAGCACGCCGCCCTCCAGCGGGATCTTCACTGCGCTGATGCCCACGCGCAGCAGGGCAATTACGATAATGCCAATGAAGCTGCCGGAGATGGACGCCGTGCCGCCGGACATGGACGTGCCGCCCATGACGCAAGCCGCGATGGCATTGTTATTGAAGGTGTCGCCGCCGGAGGTGGTCACCTTGGTATTGACGGCCACATACATGATCGCCGCGATACCAGCCAGCAGGCCGCAGATCACATAGGCGAGCGCTTCCCAAGTGCGGGTATCCACGCCGGAGAGACGCACAGCCTCGCGGTTATTGCCGATGCAGCGGATGTAGCGACCAATACGGGTCTTGTTCATGATGACGGCGCAGATGATCGCCACCACCAGCAGGATCGCCAGACCAACCGGGAAGCCATTGCAGGTTGCCAGATTGCGATACCAGCTATTGGGCTGACCAGCGCTGGGCCAGCTTACGCCAACCGAGCGGGTCGCCAGCGTGCCGACGCCCTGTGCGATGCGCATGGACGCCATGGAGGAGATGAACGAGGGCAGCTTCATATAGGCGACCATGATGCCGTTAAAGCAGCCGAAAACCACGCCAACCAGTATGCAAATGATGAGGCACAGCCACAGCGGCCAGCCATTGACCACCAGCAGCTGACCAGAAACCAGCGCGGAGCAATACATAACCGGACCGATGGAGAAATCGATACCGCCCGTGGCGATTACGAAGGTAACGCCCAGCGTCAGGAAGCCCATGAAATACACGTTATTGAGCGTATTCATGATATCGGATTTTCCCAGCCAGCGACCGCTGCCCGCAGAAAACACCAGATAGAGAATGACCAGCACGCCGATCAGAGCGACGCGATTGAGGTTTGGCTTTTTCTTCTTTAATCCTTGCATGGTATCCCTCCTCATCAAGTACGGGTCGCAGCATGCATGATCTTTTCCTGCGATGCTTCGGCAATGTCGATCTCAGCCGTCTTTTTGCCCTCGCACATGACAATGATCCGGTCGCTCATGCGCAGGATCTCCGTCATTTCAGAGGAGATCATGATAATGGACTTGCCCTGTGCCACGAGCTCGTTCATCAGGTGATAAATTTCGCTCTTGGCGCCAACGTCGATGCCGCGGGTCGGCTCGTCGAAGATCAGTATGTCGCAGTCCTTAATCAGCCACTTCGCCAGAACCACCTTCTGCTGGTTGCCGCCGGAGAGGTTAACAACGAGCTGATCGGTGCTGGGCGTCTTGGTATTGAGGCGCTTTATATAGTCCTCAGTGACCTGCTTTTCCGCCTTTTTATTGATGAAAATGCCCTTCACGTAGTTCTTGAGGTGAGCCATGGTGGAGTTATCGGAAACGCTCTTGCCCAAGATGATGCCGTAGCGCTTTCTATCCTCGGAGAGATAGCCGATGCCGTGGGCAACTGCATCCTTAGGGGAATTGATGGATACCTTTTCGCCGCGGATATAGATATCGCCGCTGGTTTTGGGGTCTGCGCCGAAGAGAGCGCGTGCAGTTTCCGTGCGACCAGCGCCCATCAGACCGGAGAAGCCCAGTATCTCGCCCTTGCGCAGTTCAAAGCTCACGTCCTGAACCATCTTGCCTGCGTTCAGGTGCTCAACCTTCAGAACCACGGGGGCGTCGGGAGCGACGGCGCTCTGGGTCTTGGGATCCTCATAGATCGTGCGGCCAACCATCATGTTGATGATGTCGTCCTTGGTGCAATCGGCGGTGACAAGGGTGCCGACATAGCCGCCGTCGCGCATGACGGTAACGCGGTCGGTAATGACC
>CAYWLE010000292.1:0-1903 GCA_964458825.1 uncultured Oscillospiraceae bacterium
GGGATGGATTGCAGGCCGGAGATGTAGATAACCATCATATAGCCTGCCTGCTGCCAGAGCATAAGCGCGGTAAGACCCCAGAAGCCATATGCCTCGGAATGCACCAGCGTGCGGCCAAACTTGGCGAGGATGCCGCTGAGCAGCAGGTTCCAGATCCAGCCGAGCACGATGCCGCCGATGAGGTTGGGCATGAAGAACACGGTTCGGAAGATATTCGTGCCGCGAATGCCGCGCACCAGCAGCAGCGCAAGCACAAAGCCGAACACATTGATGAGAATGACATTTGCCACGGTAAAGAGCGAGGTTATCCACAGCGCATGGGCAAAGTTCGAGGTGGGATCGGTGAAGATTTTGATGTAGTTGGCAAAGCCCACAAACTGCGCGTCTGCAACGGTGGTAAAGTTGCAGAAGGACAGGTACAGACCCATGAGAAAGGGCACAAGGAACCCGATAATAAAGGCAAGCATCGTGGGCAGGACGAAGATGGGCCAATACTTGCGCATTGATTTCTCCATAGAAAACCAACCTCCCATAAGTGAAATGTGGACAAAAATCTGCTTCCCCGGCAGATCATGAATGCCTCCCGCAGCGCCGGAGACGATCATCATATGCCGATATGCTGGAAGCGAATAAGGAAAAAAACGGGGTACGGCACAGCGGCGCCGTACCCCGGAGCATATCAAAGCCGAATGAAGACCTTGAAAAATGGAATTATGCGTTTGCAGCGGCAAACTCGGTGGCCCAGCCGTCAACGAAAGCGGTGACAACTGCATCCCACTCGCCGGTGCCCAGAGCATAGTCGGTCAGAGCAGCGCCAACGCCGTTCTTCCAGTTCTCAGAGGGCATGGTGGTGAAGTTCCAAGTCACAGGGGTCTTGCCAGCGGCAACGGACTCGGCGGCAACCTTCTTGAACAGGTTGGTGGATTCCTTGGCGGACTTGAAGGGGATATCGAAGCCCATGGTGTCAGCCAGGGTGGTGGTGCCGGTTTCGGAGGTCACGAGCCAGTAGAGGAAATCGAGGGTAGCCTTGATATCGGCCTCGCTTGCCTTGGCATTTACGCACAGGAAGTTCTCAGTGCCGGTGCACAGACCCTGATTTTCTTCGCCTTCCACGCCAACATAGATGGGCAGCATGGTCAGGTCAGCATCATCGATATACTCGGAAATTGCGCCGTACTCCCAGTCGCCGTTCTGGAAGAACACAGCCTCGCCCAGCTGGAACTCTGCCTCGGCATCGGAGCCGGTCTTGGCAGCGATCATGGAAGGCTCGCAGGTGGCGTTGTTGATATACAGATCCCAGATGGCCTTGTAGTTGTCAAGGAAGGAGCCCTTGATAGCCTCGGTCTGGTTGATGCCGTCTGCCTGATACTCATAATAGAGGGGCAGGTTGGCCAGATGGGTCTTGAAGCGCCAGTCAGAGGAGGAATCCATGCCGGCAGAGGTGAAAGCGGAGAAACCCAGCTCGTCCTTGCGGGCGGTGATATCCTCAACAACGGCCTTCAGGGTCGCGAAGTTGGTGATGTCAGCCACGGTGTAGCCAGCCTGCTCCAGCAGAGCGGTGTTGGTGATGAGACCATAGTTCTCGGTCAGGTAAGCGATGGCCAGAACGGCTTCGCCATCCTTGAGGGCGAAGGCGTCGTTGGTCAGCTCGCCGTAGAAGGCAGAACCGGACAGGTCATAGCAGTAGTCCTTCCAAGTGTTCAGGCCGATGGGGCCGTTTACCTGAAACAGGGTGGGAGCTTCGGTCTTGGCGATCTCGCTCTTGAGGGTATCCTCATAGGTGCCGGAGGCGGCGGTAACAACGGTGACTTCAACGCCGGTTTCTTGTCAACGGGAATTGTTACAAAAAACGAAATTGAAATACAAGCGAAACATTCATTCGCCACATCCCTTTGTATTGCGG
>CAYWLE010000293.1:0-1881 GCA_964458825.1 uncultured Oscillospiraceae bacterium
GTGCGACGATCTGAACACCTCCGAGGCGCTCGGCGTAGTATTTGAATATGTGCGTGAGATGAACACCATGTTCACCGATGCCAACGCGCCCTGCAAGGCTGTGTTGGAAACGGGTCTGAACGAGCTGAAGGTAATGACCAACGTGCTGGGTCTGCTCTCCAAGGAGTACGACGCCATGCCCGAGGATATCAAGGCGCTGGTTCAGGCGCGTGTGGAAGCCAAGAAGGCAAAGAACTTTGCCGAGGCCGACCGCATCCGTGCCGAGGTTCTGGAAAAGGGCTACATCATTGAGGACACTCCCAAGGGTCCGAAGGTGAAGAAGGCATAAGCCGGAGCCTTATGCGCACAGGCAAGCTTTGAACTCCATATAGAAAACCAACCGAGCTTCCCTTGCCCGGTTGGTTTCTTATTGGCATTACATGATCACGATCTTCGCGCCGGGCTTTGCCCACTGCACGATCTTCTTCATCACAGCCTCATCCACGGCGATGCAGCCCGCGGTATACTTATTGCTGCCGGTGCAGTGCAGGAATATGCAGCTGCCCTTCCCTGCCTCGCCATCGGCATTATAATCGATAAACATGCAGTAGTTATACACGCCCTTATACTTGATGAGGTATTCATCGGAGGAGGTATACTGCCGATCCACCGTTCGCATGTCCACCAACTGGTTATAATAGCTTGCGGAGGAGGTGCCGCACCAGTAGTGGTGCTTGGTCACCTTCAGATAATCCTGCTGTGCGCCGGGATCGCTCTTGATGCCGAAGGGAAAGGTCAGGTTGTAGGTTCCGCTGGGAGTTTTCTTATCCCCCTCCTTAGTCTTGCCGATGCCGTTCTTGCCGAGGTAGGCACGGCAGGAATGGAGCTGCGTCCATACGCCGTTTTTCTTCTCATGTATGCTCAGCGTCGCCTTGCTGCCGGATTCATATTCCACCAGCACGATCTGGCTGGTTTCATCGGCGCAACCAAGCTTTGCCGACTTGCTCTCCTCCACGCTGCCGCCCCCCACAGTGATATCGATATAGAGCTTCTGTTTGCCATAGCTCACCTGCACACGGGTCTGACCCGCCTTCTTGGCCGTAATCACACCCTTTTTGCTCACGCTGACCAGCGACTCATCATAGCTCTTGTAGCTCTCCACACCGGCACGAGGCAGGCTGAGCTTTTCTCCCTTTTCAAGCTCGATCTCCCGCGGCAAAACAACCACGCCGCACTTCCCGCTGACTCCTCTGCCGGATGCCTTGATAACCGTGCGGCCGACCGACCTCGCCTCAACCTTTCCGCCGTCCACCGTGGCGACGCTCTCATCCGAGCTTGACCACTTCAGCTCCGACAGCGGCACAGCCTTAGTCTTTGCCTTGAGCGTGGCTTCCCCATCCACATACATGAAGCCATACTTGTAGTTCAGCTTCACGGAAGCCTTCTCCGCGCTCGCCGCTGCGGGCAGAAGGCAGATCAGCAGAATAAATATCAACCCGCGCCAGAGCCTGTGCTGCATATCTTCATCCTCCGTATTTGTTCGCATTCTTCCATCATTATTATAGCACACTCGCCGCCGCAAATTGCACCATTTAGCCATCATTCCTGCGACTTCTTTCAGGCACGCCAGATGCTTTCCCCATCATTTTTGCACAAAAAGGCAGGCACATTCGAAATTGAACATACCTGCCAGCTTCGCCTGTTTCCAGACGTTTTGGTTATTACTTAGAAGCTTTTACTTAGAAGCTTTTACTTGGAAGCCTCTTCCACTGCTACGGCAACTGCCACAGTCATGCCGACCATGGGGTTATTGCCTGCGCCGATGAGACCCATCATTTCCACGTGCGCCGGTACGGAGGAGGAGCCTGCGAACTGGGCATCGGAATGCATGCGGCCCATGGT
>CAYWLE010000294.1:0-1873 GCA_964458825.1 uncultured Oscillospiraceae bacterium
ACGGCGATACCTTCGAGCTGTGCAAGAGCTGCATCGACGGCGGCTTCACCTCCGTTATGATCGATGGTTCCTCCAAGTCCTTCGAGGATAACATCGCCCTGACCAAGCAGGTTGTTGAGTATGCCCACGACCACGGCGTAGTGGTTGAAGGCGAGCTTGGCACGCTGGCTGGCATCGAGGACGAGGTAAATGTAGACGCCGACAAGGCTTCCTACACCCGCCCCGAAGAGGTTGAGGAGTTCGTGTCCCGCACCGGCGTTGACTCCCTCGCCATCGCCATCGGCACCTCCCACGGCGCTTATAAGTTCACCGCAGCCCAGTGCACCCGCAATGAGAAGGGCATCCTCGTGCCCCCGCCGCTGCGCTTCGATATCCTGGCTGAGATCGAAAAGCGTCTGCCCAACTTCCCCATCGTGCTGCATGGTTCCTCTTCCGTGCCGCAGGAGTTCGTGAAGATCATCAACGAAAACGGCGGCAAGATGCCCGATGCAGTGGGTATCCCGGAGGAGCAGCTCCGCGAGGCAGCCAAGAGCGCAGTTTGCAAGATCAACATCGATTCCGACCTGCGTCTGGCCATGACCGCTTCCATCCGCAAGTACTTTGCTGAGAACCCCGGCCACTTCGATCCCCGCCAGTACCTCAAGCCCGCCCGCATCGCCATCAAGAACATGGTTGAGCATAAGCTGGTTAACGTGCTTGGCTGCGACGGCAAGGCATAATTTAATAATTGCTTCATTGAGGAGTTTCCTGCATTCGTGGGAAGCTCCTTTTTTGTTGATTTTTTGTTGTGTAAAGTAGTTTTGCTTGACAATGGAAAGGCTATGCGATATAATGAATAAGCTGTCAAGTGAAAGAACTTGCGGGGGTGTGGAAAATGGCGGATGCAGAGAGCAGGTTTGAGCTGATCTGGCTGCTGGATTTCTACGGTCCGCTGCTGACGGAGCACCGGCGCGAGGTCATGCGCCTGTACTGCGAGGAGGATCTTTCGCTGGCGGAGATCGCGCAGCAGCTGGAGATCACCCGTCAGGGGGTGAGCGACGCCATCCAAAAGGCGCGGCGGCAGCTGCTGGATTATGAAGAAAAGCTGGGGCTGGCGGAGCGCTGCCGGGCGATGAGCAGGCAGGCGAGCGAATGCCTGCGGGCGCTGGACGGCGTGCAGGCAGAGGGCGAGAGCCTTGCCAGCCTGAACAGAGCAAGGCAGGCTCTGGAAAATATATTGCATGAGAGGTGAGGCGCGTGGCATTTGAGGGCTTGACTGATAAGCTGCAAAGCGCGTTTAAGAAGCTCAACAGCAAGGGTAAGCTTACGGAGGCGGACGTCAAGGCGTCGATGCGCGAGGTTCGCATGGCGCTGCTGGAGGCGGACGTAAACTTCACCGTCGTAAAGGATTTTGTCAAGACCGTTACCGAGCGCGCCGTGGGCGCGGATATCCTCGCCAGTCTGACCCCGGGCCAGCAGGTTATCAAGATCGTAAATGAAGAGCTGACGGCGCTCATGGGCGGCGTAAACCAGAAGCTCACCTATTCCCCCAAGGCTCCTACCATTTACATGCTCTGCGGTCTTCAGGGCGCGGGCAAGACCACCATGTGCGGCAAGCTGGGTAACATGATCAAAAAGGGCGATAAAAAGCCCCTGCTGGTTGCCTGCGACGTATATCGTCCCGCCGCCATCAAGCAGCTTCAGGTTGTGGGCGGTCAGGTTGGCGTGGAGGTATTTGAGCGCGGACAGGGCAATCCGGTGGAAATCGCCAAGGAAGCCATCGAGTACGCCCGCTACTACGGCCGCGACCCGGTCATCATCGATACCGCAGGTCGCCTACACATCGATACCAACCTCATGCAGGAGCTGCGCGACGTGCGCGACTGCGTGCATC
>CAYWLE010000295.1:0-1872 GCA_964458825.1 uncultured Oscillospiraceae bacterium
GCCGGTGATCGGCATACCCTGCAAATCCTCCAATCTGGAGGGCATGGACGCGCTTTTGTCCACCGTGCAGATGCCCACGGGCATACCGGTGGCGACGGTGGCCATCAACGGCGGGGCAAATGCGGCGCTGCTGTGCGCGCAGATATTGGCTGTGGAGGACGCGGCTCTTGCGGCAAGGCTGGACAAAAAGCGCGCCGAGGACGCGGCCAAGGTGCTGGAAAAGGACGCCCGCATTGCAGCGGAGCTGGGGCAGGCTTAGGCAGGCAAGCCAGAATGGCATTGAGCATGGGATAAACCGGAGCAAAGGAGATTCACCCTATGGGAGGATTTTTTGGTGTAGCAAGCAAGCATGACGCGCTCTACGATGTTTTTTTCGGCACGGACTATCATTCCCACCTGGGCACCCGCCGGGCAGGCATTGCCGCATGGGACAGCAGCGCCGGCCTGCAGCGCGAGATCCACAACATACAGAACGCACCCTTTCGAACCAAATTCGAACAGGTTTTTGACGAGATGCAGGGAACCTCGGCCATCGGCGTCATCAGCGATTATGATCCCCAGCCGCTGCTGATTCGATCCAATCTTGGTACCTACGCCATATGCATCATCGGCATCATCAACAATGCCGAGGCGCTGATGAAGCAGTACCTGTCCTTCAGCGGAGGTCACTTCAACGCCATGACCGGCGGCAGCGTCAATTCCACCGAGCTTTGCGCCGCGCTGATCAACCAGAAGAGCGACTTCGTGGAGGGCATACGCTTTGCCCAAAAGGAGATCGACGGCACAGCAAGCATACTCATCCTGCGGGAGGATGGCGCGATCATCGCCGCCCGGGACAGGCTGGGTCGGCTGCCGGTGGTGCTGGGAAAGGGTGAGGATGGCTACTGCGTGACCTTTGAATCCTTTGCCGCCCAGAAGCTGGGCTATGAGCTGGAAAAGGAGCTTGGCCCGGGCGAGATCGTGGAGATCACCGCCGAGGGCTATACCCAGCTGAGCCAGCCGGGCAAGAAGATGAAGATATGCTCCTTCCTCTGGAGCTATTATGGCTACCCAACCTCCAGCTATGAGGGCGTGAATGTGGAGCTTATGCGCTACCGCAACGGCGAGATCATGGCGCGCCACGACATGGCTGCCGGAAGCACCGAGGGGCTGGATTATGTGGGCGGCGTGCCCGATTCCGGCACGCCACACGCCATTGGCTATTCCAACGAAAGCGGCGTGCCCTTTGCCCGAGCCTTTATCAAATACACGCCCACATGGTCGCGCAGCTTCACCCCTGCCCGCCAGAAGGAGCGCCAGCACGTGGCAAAGATGAAGCAGATCCCCGTGCATGAGCTGATACAGGATAAGAGCCTGCTCTTTGTGGACGACTCCATCGTGCGCGGCACCCAGCTTCAGGAAACCGTGGATTTCCTCTATGCCCATGGCGCGAGGGAGGTACACATGCGCTCGGCATGTCCGCCGATCATGTTCAGCTGCAAATATTTGAATTTCTCCCGTGCAAACAGCTCCATGGAGCTGATCGCCCGCCGCACCATAATGGAGCTTGAGGGCGAGGAGGGCATGAAATACATCGACGAATATGCCGATTCCGCCACTGAGCGCGGCAGGAAGCTGCGCAGCCACATATGCCAGAAGCTGAACTTTGCCTCGCTGGAGTTTCAGTCGCTGGAGGGCATTGTGGAAGCCATCGGGCTGGAGCCCTGCAAGCTTTGCACCTATTGCTGGAATGGAAAGGAAGATTAAGATATGCATAGCAATTCGCATTCGGAAAGCTACGCCGCAGCAGGCGTGGATATCACCGCTGGCTACAGGGCTGT
Organism: uncultured Oscillospiraceae bacterium; assembly: GCA_964458825.1. GTDB lineage: Bacteria > Bacillota > Clostridia > Christensenellales > Aristaeellaceae > SFTH01. The sequence goes on from CAYWLE010000295.1 coordinate 1,821, forward strand.
GGAGCTGATGAAGAAGCACATTGCCCGTACCCGCAACGAAGGCTGCCTGGAT
>CAYWLE010000296.1:0-1868 GCA_964458825.1 uncultured Oscillospiraceae bacterium
AGCCCCTTCAGGCCGCCTGCCTGCTCGGTGATCCAATCGCACTGCTTCTGGGTGCGCTGGTCGCACCAGAGGATGGCGGGGCGGATCACGGCGTTATTCTCATCCAGCGCAACTAAGCCATGCATCTGGCCGGAATAGCTCAGACCGAGGATGTCCTCATTCGCAACCTTTGCCTTCTCAAGAATCACCTTCAGACCCCGCACAACGCCCTGCCACCAGTCCTCGGGATCCTGCTCCGCCCAGCCGGGATGGGGCGTGTAGAGGGGATACTCCTGCGTGGAGGATGCGACGACCCTGCCGGTTTCGTCGATCATGATGCATTTTGCGCCGGAGGTGCCGACGTCAAGACCGATAAGATACTTCATGGTGAGCGCAGCTCCTTCAATTTAATTTAATATTTTTTATGCTTGTGATGGTTTAGGCTCACTGCCTGCCCTTTTTGCGAAGCCTGCGGGAAATGTCCGTGATCTTCTTAAAATCCAGCCGGTTTTCCTGATGGTTCATCAGGCGCTGAAGGTTTGCCCGGTGCTGGAAGAGGGCAAGTATGCCCGCAAACATGCCAAAGAGCACGAAGGCAGCGTAGTGAGGGTCGCCCGCCTTAAAGATGGCAACCAGCGCCGGATAGACAAAGCAGGCGGCGATGGAGCCGACGGACATATAGCGGGTAATGCCCACGATAACCAGCACCAGCGCGGTGACGATCAGCGCCAGCCAAGGATCGATGGCGATAATCAGTCCAAGGTTGGTGGCGATGCCCTTGCCGCCCTTGAACCTGAAGAACACGGGGAAATCATGGCCGATCACGGCGAAGTTTCCGCCGATGAGCATGCCGATATCACCGGCGAGCCACCTGCCAATGAGCGCGGCAGCCAGACCCTTCAGGCAGTCGCCCGCGAGCGTGAGCAGGCTGGGAACCCAGCCTAGGTTGCGCAGCACGTTGGTGGTGCCCGCATTGCCGCTGCCTACCTTGCGGATATCGCGTATGCCATAGAGCTTGGATATGAGTATGCCAACGGAAACATTGCCCAGCAGATAGCCGACGGCGGCGATGAGAATGTACTTCAGCCAGATCGCCATTACTGCTCATCTCTTTTCTTTTCTCGAAGTATGAATTTCAGCGGCGTGCCTTCAAAGCCGAAGGACTTGCGGAACTGCTTCTCCAGATAGCGCTCGTAGGAGAAGTGCATCAGCGTTTCGTCGTTTACAAACATCACAAAGGTGGGCGGCTGCACGCCCTGCTGGGTGGCATAATATATCTTCAGGCGGCGGCCGGAGGTTGCCGGAGGCTGGAGGGCTGCCTGCGCATCGGCGAGGATATCGTTGAGCAGGCCGGTGGTCACGCGGCGGCGGGAAGCCTCGTAGACTTGCTTGACAGTCTCCAGAACCTTATTGACTCTCTGCCCGGTGAGGGCGGAGATGAACAGCACCGGCGCATAGGCCATGAACTTCAGGTTCTCGCGCACCTGAGCGATATATTCGTTCATGGTGCCGGTGTCCTTCTCGATGGCGTCCCACTTGTTGATCACGATGATGGCCGCCTTGCCCTGCTCGTCGATGTAGCCGGCAATCTTGGTATCCTGCTCGGTCACGCCCTGCGTCGCGTCGATGACCATCAGCGCCACGTCGCAGCGATCGATGGCCGCCAGCGCGCGCACGATGGAATAGCGCTCCAGCGACTGGTACTCGATGGCGCGCTTGCGGCGAATGCCGGCGGTGTCGATGAGCACATAGTCGTTTCCGTCGGGCGCGGTAAAGCGCGTGTCGATGGCGTCGCGCGTGGTTCCGGCGATGTCGGAAACCATCACGCGCTCTTCGCCCAGCAGGCGGTTGACCAGCGACGACTTGCCCACGTTGGGCTTGCCCGCCAC
>CAYWLE010000297.1:0-1843 GCA_964458825.1 uncultured Oscillospiraceae bacterium
TCACCGCCGGCCCGCAGGAGGTGCGCGCATGGACGATCACCGACGGCACCAAGGCTCCGCAGGCAGCCGGCAAGATTCATTCCGACTTCGAGCGCGGCTTCATCCGTGCCGAGATCGTGCCCTATGAGGATCTTGTTCGCGAGGGATCCATTGCCGCCTGCAAGGAAAAGGGTCTGGTTCGCAGCGAGGGCAAGGACTATGTGATGAAGGACGGCGACGTCACGCTGTTCCGCTTCAACGTCTGAGCCATGCCGGAGCTTCATATTCGCATGATCCAGCCCAAGCCCAAGCCGGAGAAGCGCCCCAGCCGGAAAAATGCGCTGGCGCTGTGGCTCATTGCCTTCTTTGGCATGCTGGCGCCTTCGCTGCTGGCGAGCTTTTTCCCCAATGGGAGCATCGTGCAGGATCCCTTCGTGGAGCTGCTTATTGAGAATCTGATCTATTACCTGCCCTTCGTGGTGCTGCCGCTGCTTGTGCTGGCAAAGCGCAGGCCGGGGCTGAGCGAGTCCTATCGCCTCGGCCCGCTGCCCTTCTCCAGCATGCTGCTGATCGTGGCGCTGGGTGTGCTTACGATGTTCTTCGTAAATGATATCACCGTGCTCTGGGCGATTCCCTTTGAGGGGATCGGCATGACCCCCTATATCAACAGCATACCCGTGGCAACCAACACCCGGGAGCTGATGCTCAATATGCTTTCCGTGGCGGTGATCCCCGCCGTGTGCGAGGAGCTTCTCTTCCGCGGCGCGATCCTGCCCGCGCTGGAGGGCTACGGCACCAAGCGCGCCATGGTGCTGTCCTCGCTGCTGTTCATGGCGCTGCATATGTCTATCACTGGCGCGCCCAGCGAGTTTATCGGCGGCATGGTTATGGCAAGCGTGGTCTTCAGCTGTGATTCCATCTACGCTGGCATTACCTGCCATACGGTGTTTAACGCCGCTGCACTGCTGCTGGAATATGCGCAGAACAGCGCCGCCGTGGCGACGCAGGTAAGCACGCTTACCCTGCTTGAAGCCATCGGTGGGTTCTCCGGCGTGCTGTCGCTGTTGCTGAATATCGCCATCTCGTGGCTGCTCATCCGCGCCATACTGAATGTGCTGCGGCTGCGCGGCCGCCTGAGCGGCATTGTTGAAGAACCACGCAAAAGGCAGGCGCTCAGCCGTGGCGAGCTCGTGCTGCTCGTTCTGGTCGTTGCCGTGTGCGTGCTCGGCTATGCGGGCGTTTTTGCCGTCATGCGGGGGATCTGGCTATGAATGCTGTCATCCTCTGCGTGGGCAAGCTCAAGGAAAGGTGGCAGCAGGATGGCTGCGCTGAATACCTGAAGCGTCTTTCCCGCTATGGCAAATATGAAATCATCCAGCTGGACGACCTGCGCGAGCCGGATAACGCCTCTGCCGCGCAGATTCGGCAGATCGTGGATAAGGAGGGCAAGGCTCTGCTTGCCCGCATCAAGCCAAACGACCGGGTGGTTGCCCTCTGCGTGAAAGCAGCCGCGCCGGACTCCGTGAAGCTCTCGGAAACCATGCAGCGCTGGAGCGGCGATGGTCGGCGCATCGTGCTGGTGATCGGCGGCTCCAATGGGCTGAGCGACGAGGTTCTTGCCCGCGCAGATGATCGCCTCTCCTTCTCCAACCTCACCTTTCCCCACGGCCTGATGCGCGTGATCCTGCTGGAGCAGCTCTACCGCGCCGAACGCATCCGCACTGGCGAAAGGTATCATAAGTAAAAAAGATATCATAAGTAGGTATATACAACAAAGGCTCCCCTTTCGGGGAGCCTCAGACCGCTGATAAAGCCCACAAACACAAAAAATCCAACCAAACGAATAAAATAGGTTGGATTTTTT
>CAYWLE010000298.1:0-1829 GCA_964458825.1 uncultured Oscillospiraceae bacterium
GGTGTAGGTAGCTGGGTTGGAGCGCGGCGTGCGCCCGATGGGCGACTGGTCGATCTGGATAACCTTGTCCAGCTGATCCACGCCGAGGATATCGTCATGATCGGCGGCGCGCAGACGGGAGCGGTTGAGCTGGCGGGAGAGGGACTTAAAGAGGATCTCGTTCACCAGCGAGGATTTGCCCGAGCCGGACACGCCGGTGACGCAGCAGAGCACGCCGAGGGGGAAATCCACGTCGATATTCTTCAGGTTGTTGGCGCGCGCACCCTTGACGTGCAGCCAGCCCGTGGGCGTGCGGTGGGCGGCGGGCAGGGGAACCTTCTTCCGACCGGAGAGGTAGGCTCCGGTGAGGGAGGCTTCGTTTGCCATGACCTCTGTCGGCGTGCCGCAGGCAACCACCTGTCCGCCGTTTTCACCTGCTCCGGGGCCGATATCCACGATGTAGTCCGCGGCAAGCATGGTGTCGGTATCGTGCTCCACCACGATGAGGGTGTTACCCAAGTCGCGCAGGCTTTTCAGCGTGGATAGCAGCTTGGCATTGTCGGATTGGTGCAGGCCGATGGACGGCTCGTCGAGGATATAGAGCACGCCGGTCAGCCCGGAGCCGATCTGGGTGGCGAGGCGTATGCGCTGTGCCTCGCCGCCGGAGAGGGTGCCTGCGCTGCGGGAGAGGGTGAGGTAGTCAAGACCTACATTCCGCAGAAAATCCAGCCGGGAGCCGATCTCCTTGAGCAGCTGGCGGGCAATGATGGTCTGCTTTTGAGTAAGCTCCAGACCATCCATGAAGACCTTGGCTGCGGAGATGGACATGTCCGCAACCTCCTGAATGTTCTTTCCGCCGATGGTGACGCTCAGCGCCTCCCGCCGCAGCCGCTTGCCGCCGCACTCCGGGCAGGTGACGTTTGCCATGTATTCCTCATAGACGCTCTTCATGGAATCGGATCCGGTTTCGCGGTAGCGGCGCTCGAGGTTGGTGATCACGCCCTCAAAAGGCACGTTGAAGGAGCCGGAGCCGCTGGCACGCTCATATTCCACGCGGATCTTCTTTCCCTGCGTGCCATAGAGGAGGATGCTGATTATGCTCTCCGGCAGGTCGCACACGGGGGTATCGAGGGAAAACTGGTATGCCTCGGCAAGCGCCCGCAGGTAGCTTGCCGCCATGGAGGCTGGCTCGGAGCTGTTCCAGCCGGATACCTTGATCGCACCATCGTTGAGGGATTTGCTGCGGTCGGGGATGATGATATCGGGATCCATCTTCAGCAGCATACCAAGCCCTGTGCAGCAGGGACAGGCGCCGTAGGGATTATTAAAGGAAAAGAGCCTCGGCTCCAGCGCCTCGATGGAAATGCCGCAGTCCGGACAGGCGTAGTTCTGGGAATAGGCAACCTCCTCGCCGCTATCCAGCCGCTGCACGATCACCAGCCCGCCGCCGAGGCTGAGGGCGGTTTCAAGGGAATCGGTGAGCCGCTGCTGAAGGTCGGGACGGATGATGATGCGGTCAACCACGATCTCGATATCGTGCTTTTTCGTTTTGGCAAGCTGGGGAGCCTCGCTCAGCTCATAGATTTCGCCGTCGATGCGGGCGCGGACGAAGCCCCGGCGCTGCATGTCCTCCAGAAGCTTGGTATGCTCGCCCTTGCGACCCCGAACCACGGGAGCCAGCAGCATCAGCCGGGTGCGCTCGGGCAGGGCGGTGATCTGATCGATGATCTGATCCACGCTCTGCCGCTCGATCACCTTGCCGCACTGGGGGCAGTGGGGCGTGCCGATGCGGGCGTACATCAGGCGGAGATGATCGTAGATCTCCGTGACGGTGCCCACGGTGGAGCGGG
>CAYWLE010000299.1:0-1815 GCA_964458825.1 uncultured Oscillospiraceae bacterium
GCCTTGGCGCTGTCATATTCGCAGTTGGTGCCGGGGAAGGCGGGAATGAGTACCTTCGGGCGGGCGACATGCACGGCGGGCGCAGGTCTGCTCTGGACGCTGTAGGAGAAGTTCTCCATGGGCACGTCGGCGGTGGGGATATTGCAGCTATAGACCGATTCCAGCTTGCCTTCGTAGATATCCAGCAGACCGGAAAGCTTTATTTCCTCGCCGCCAAAGCGCAGGCAGCCATCATCGGTGACGCAGCCAATGAGCTGCGCGCCGGGAACAAATGCATCGGCTGTCACTTCCAGCAGGAAGGAGGCGCGGCTCTCGCCGAAGATATCCTGCACGCTCAGCTTCTCGTCATAGGCAAAGCCAAAGCCGTTGCCAAACGCCATCTTCATGATGGCTTCCGCCACGCCGCCCATGCCGGGGGTGTAGCAGGAAACTGCCTTGCCGCTGCGCAGCAGGGAGGCAACCTGATCAAATAGGCTGAGCAGCGACGCGGTAACGGGCAGACCGTTTGCATCCATATCGGCGCTGAGCTTAACCACGCGGTTGCCCGCCGCCTTCAGCTCGGGAGATATGATGCTCGACAGCTTCTCCGTGGTCACTGCAAAGGACACGAGGGTTGGCGGCACATCCAGATCCTCAAAGGAGCCGGACATGGAATCCTTGCCGCCGATGGCGCCGATCCCCAGCTCCATCTGTGCCTTGAACGCGCCCAGCAGCGCCGCCAGAGGCTTGCCCCAGCGCTTGCCATCGCTGCCCACGCGCTCGAAATACTCTTGGAAGGTAAGGTACACATCCTCAAACCTCGCGCCGGTGGCGATCAGCTTGCACACCGATTCAACCACAGCCATATACGCGCCGTGATAGGGGCTGCGCTCGGTGAGGAAGGGATCATAGCCCCAAGCCATGAGGGAGCAATCGTCGGTATGCTTTTTTTCCACGGAGATCTTCTGCACCATCGCCTGAATGGGGGTCAGCTGGTTTTTGCCGCCAAAGGGCATCAGCACAGTGCCAGCGCCGATGGTGGAGTCAAAGCGCTCGGACAGACCGCGCTTGGAGCAAATGTTCAGGTCGCCGGCGAGGGTGCTGTAGCTCTCGGCAAAGCTGCCGGAAACCTGCTTTGCCTGCGGCGCAGGCTTGGCTGCCTCAATGCAGATGTGCTTCTCCGCACCATTGGAATTGAGGAACTCGCGGCTCACGTCCACAATCTTCTTGCCGTTCCACTGCATCACCAGCCGGGGTTCCTCGCGAACCACAGCCACAGGGCACGCCTGCAAATTCTCCGTATCGGCCAGGGCAAGGAAGCGCTCAACATCATTTGCCTCCACAACCACAGCCATGCGCTCCTGAGATTCGGAAATGGCAAGCTCCGTGCCATCCAAGCCCTCATACTTCTTTGGCACGGCGTTCAGGTCGATCTCCAAGCCATCCGCCAGCTCGCCGATGGCAACCGACACGCCGCCCGCGCCGAAATCGTTGCAGCGCTTGATCATGCGGCTTGCCTCGCTGTTGCGGAACAGGCGCTGGAGCTTGCGCTCTTCGGGCGCGTTGCCCTTCTGCACCTCTGCGCCGCAGGTTTCCACGGAATGGGCGTTGTGCGCCTTGGAGGAGCCGGTTGCGCCGCCGATGCCATCGCGGCCGGTGCTGCCGCCCAGCAGGATGACCACATCGCCGGGAGCCGGGCGCTCGCGGCGCACATTTCGCGCGGGAGCGGCGGCGATCACCGCGCCGATCTCCATGCGTTTGGCCGCATAGCCGGGATGATAGATTTCATCCACGATGCCGGTGGCGAGGCCGATCTGGTTGCCATAGGAGGAATAG
>CAYWLE010000300.1:0-1809 GCA_964458825.1 uncultured Oscillospiraceae bacterium
TTCGGCTGCCTGCCCAACCACATCTGCGGCAAGGGCATGATGAAGCCCATCAAGGACAGAAACCCCAATGTGAATATCGTCGCCATCGACTACGACGCCGGCGCGACCCGCGTCAATCAGGAGAACCGCCTGAAGCTGATGCTCGCCAATGCACGCGGCAAAAAGGCACGCGGCGACGAAGCTCAGTAAGCAAAATAAGCACGACCACCGGCTTGACCGGTGGTCGTGCTTTGTAGGCTTATTTGTGTTCCAGTATACTTATTCTGCATCGAAGTCAAAGCTGGTTCGGCTGTCGAAGGCTTCTCCGGCGTGCAGGATGCAGCTCGGCCAGTCCGGATGATGGATGCAATCGGGATAATGCTGGGTTTCCAGACAGAAGCCGCCGCGATGACCATAGACCCTGCCGCCCTTGCAGGGGCGCTCCTTCATGCCATTGGCGGTATAGAGCTGCACGCCGGGCTGGTCGGTGGATACGCGGAGGATAATGCCGCTTTTGAGCGAGCGGGCGCGCATGCTCTCCCCCACGCCTTTCAATATGAAATTTGAATCATAGCCGCCGCTCAGGCGCACGCAGGGCTCGTCCCGATCCGCATCTTGACCGATGGGCTTTTCACGGCGGAAATCCATGGCTGTGCCATCCACGCTCAGGATATCGCCGGTGGGCAGGCAATGCGCATCATTGAGGGTGAAGCGGTCGGCGTCGATTTGCAGAAGCTGCGCCTGAACATCGGTGCTGTCGTCGAGGTTAAAATAAGTATGGTTGGTGAAATTGACGATGGTATCCTGATCGCAGGTTGCATGGTAATGCAGCTCAAGCGCCTTGCCCTGCCAGCTGAATTTCACCTGCAAGCTCAGGTTGCCGGGATAGCCCTCGTCGCCATCCGGGGAGAATATTTCAAATACCACGCCGCCATTCTCCTCCCGCGCCTGCCACAGGCGCTTATGGAAGCCCTGCCTACCGCCGTGCAGGTGGTTTGCGCCATTATTGGCAAAGAGGGGATAGGTTTTGCCATTCAGTTCGAAGCTTGCGCCGCCGATGCGGTTGGCAAAGCGACCGACGGTGCCGCCGAAGCAGCCGCCTTTGCTTACATATTCCTCGATGCTGTCGTAGCCAAGCACCACGTCCGTGGGCTTTCCATTTCGATCCGGTGCCACGATGCTGCGTATGGTCGCGCCATAATCCAGCACCTCGGCGCTCATGCCGGCATCATTTTCCAGCCGCCAGCAGAAAACCTGCCTGCCATCCTCCAGCCTACCAAAGAGACGTTTTGAAATCTGCATCTTTCTTCCTCCAAAGAGGAGCAGCGGCCATTTTTCTTTGAAATGACCGCCGCCCTTTGCTTATGCCAGCTTATCCGTGCCAAGCAGCTTGATCTTGCCGATGGCATACTGCTTTATGGCTTCGACAGGCTCCTTCATGAATACGTCCATGGCGCGAACCTCGCCGTTCTTGGCGTACACGCTGTTGAAGAAGGCGTAAACCAGATCAGTGGCAAAGTTCATCTTGCGAACGCCCGCCTGCACAGCCATCTTCACCTGCTCATCCGGCACGCCGGAGCCGCCGTGCAGCACCAGAGGCAGACCTGTGACCTCATGGATGGTGCGGGTACGCTCGATATCCAGCACGGGCGCGGACTTATAAACGCCGTGCGCCGTGCCGACCATAACGGCCATGGCAGCTACGCCGGTCTCCTTGGCAAAGCGCTCTGCCTCGCCAACATCGGTGAAATCGCTCATCTTCTCATCGGCAGTGCCGCCCACATGGCCCAGCTCGCCCTCCACCGGGACACCCACATATCCGGCGAGCTC
>CAYWLE010000301.1:0-1775 GCA_964458825.1 uncultured Oscillospiraceae bacterium
TGATCGTAGATCTCCGTGACGGGGCCCACGGTGGAGCGGGGATTGCGGCTGGTAGTTTTCTGGTCGATGGATATGGCGGGGGAAAGACCCTGAATCTGATCCACATCTGGCTTGTCCATTTGACCGAGGAACTGGCGTGCATAGCTGGAGAGGGACTCCACATAGCGCCGCTGACCCTCGGCATAGATGGTGTCGAAGGCAAGGGAGGACTTACCCGAGCCGGATAAGCCGGTCATTACGATCAGCTTGTTGCGAGGCAGGTCGATATCGATGCTCTTGAGGTTGTGGGCGCGTGCGCCGCGGATAATGATCTTATCGTTTGCCATGGAAATGCTCCTGTATTGGATTGAAGGGATGGTTTTTTATTACGGGTATATCTGCTTATTTCTTGCGCCTGCGGCGGGTCTGGCGGCTCTGCTCGCCGCTGGACATGGGCTTTTCACCCTTGAGGGCAAGCATCTGGTCGCGTAGCAGGGCGGCCTTTTCGAAATCGAGGTTGTTGGCTGCTTCCAGCATGCGCTCCTCCAGCCGCTCAATGGCCATCTGGCGCTCGGTATCGTCGATGGGTGCGGCGGCGTCCTGATCCGGCTGGCGGGTGATCTCCATCAGCTGGCGGATGGCGCTGCGCACGGTCTTGGGCGTGATGCCGTGCTGCTGGTTGTATGCCTGCTGTATCTCGCGCCTGCGGTTGGTTTCGGATATGGCGCGCTGCATGGAATCGGTAATGCCGTCGGCATACATGATGACCCTGCCATCCACGTTTCGGGCGGCGCGGCCAATGGTCTGGATGAGGGACTTCTCCGAGCGGAGGAAGCCCTCTTTATCTGCATCGAGTATGGCCACGAGGGAAACCTCCGGCATATCCAGACCCTCGCGCAGCAGGTTGATGCCCACCAGCACGTCAAATTCGCCGCTGCGCAGACCATGGATGAGCTTGATGCGGTCGAGGGTATCCACATCGGAGTGCAGGTATTCCACCTTCACATCCACACCGCGCAGAAACTCGGTTAGGCTCTCCGCCATGCGCTTGGTGAGGGTAGTCACCAGCACGCGCTCGCCTCGGGCTGTGACGCTGCGAATCTCGCCCAGCAGGTCGTCCACCTGCCCGGTGGCGGGACGAACGATGATCTCCGGATCGATCAGCCCGGTCGGGCGGATGATCTGCTCCACCGTCTGCTCGGTGCGCTCCAGCTCGTAGGGACCGGGAGTGGCGGATACATAGATGAGCTGGTTGGTTCGCTGCTCAAATTCGAAGAACTTCAGCGGGCGGTTGTCGTAGGCGGCAGGCAGGCGGAAGCCATAGTCCACCAGCGTCTGCTTGCGGGCGAAGTCGCCATTGTACATGGCGCGTATCTGCGGTATGGTCATGTGGCTCTCGTCGATGAGGATGAGCATGTCCTTGGGAAAGTAATCCATTAGCGTAAACGGAGCCTCGCCCGGCTGCCTGCCATCGAAGTAGCGGGAATAGTTTTCGATGCCATTGCAGTAGCCGATCTCCCGCATCATTTCGATATCATAGCGGGTGCGCTGCTCAAGGCGCTGAGCCTCGAGCAGCCGGTCGTTGTCGCGCAGATCCTTCAGCCGCAGCTGAAGATCCACCTCGATCTGTTCGATGCAGGCGTTGAGCTTGTCCTTGGATATGGCATAGTGGGAGGCAGGGAAGATGATCACGTGGCTGGTGTGGCGCAGCACCCTGCCGGACACGATTTCGATTTCGGATATGCGCTCGATCTCGTCGCCAAAAAACTCCACCCGCAGCGCATGCTCCTGCGAGG
>CAYWLE010000302.1:0-1764 GCA_964458825.1 uncultured Oscillospiraceae bacterium
GGCCTGTCGATCAGGCAAAGAGCGCGATGAACACGCCCGCCGCAACTGCGGAGCCGATAACGCCGGCCACGTTGGGACCCATGGCGTTCATCAGCAGGAAGTTGCCGGGATCTTCCCTCTGACCTTCCTTGTTGGATACGCGGGCGGCCATAGGCACGGCGGATACGCCTGCGGAACCGATGAGCGGGTTGATGCTGTTGCCGCCAGAAAGAATATTCATCAGCTTGGCAAGCAGCACGCCGCCGGCAGTGCCGAAGCCGAAGGCGATAACGCCCAGCACCACGATCTTGATGGTGTTCATCGTCAGGAAGGTCTGGCCGTTGGTGTTTGCGCCTACGGTGAGACCCAGGAAGATGGTAACGATGTTCATCAGCTCGTTGGACGCGGTCTTGGTGATGCGCTCCACCACGCCGGAGACGCGCATCAGGTTGCCGAACATCAGCATGCCCACCAGAGAAGCGGCATCAGGCAGCAGCAGGGACACGATGATCGTAACCATGATGGGGAAGATCACCAGCTCCGTTCTGGATACCGTGCGCAGCTGCGGCATGCGAATCAGGCGCTCCTTCTTGGTGGTCAGCGCGCGCATGATGGGCGGCTGGATAACCGGAACCAGAGCCATGTAGCTGTAGGCTGCAACCGCGATGGCGCCCAGCAGGTGGGGAGCCAGCTTGGTAGTGACGAAGATGGCCGTCGGGCCGTCTGCGCCGCCGATGATGCCGATGGAGCCTGCCTCGGCAGCATTGAAGCCCAGCGCCTTTGCGCCGATGAAGGTGATGAAGATGCCCAGCTGTGCGACAGCGCCCAGCAGCAGGCTCTTGGGATTGGCGATCAGGGGACCAAAGTCGGTCATCGCGCCGATGCCCATGAAGATGATCGGCGGGAACAGACCCAGCTTTACGCCGTGGTAGAGGTAATACAGCAGACCCGCATTGGCGGTCTGGAGGCTGTACTGCGCCATACCGGCGGCCTCGTTGTAGCGCAGCACGATGTCGCTGGCGTCCTTGCCCAGCGCCTCGGCGGCGACGGCAGCCTCATGCAGGCTGTCATAGAAGGTATAGCTTGCGTGGCTCATCAGACCCGCCGCAGGCAGGTTTGCCAGCAGCATGCCGAAGGCGATGGGCAGCAGCAGCAGGGGCTCGAACTGCTTTACGATGGCCAGATACAGCAGCACGCAGGATACGGCGATCATGGCGTACTGGCGCCACTCGCCCTGTGCAAAGCCGGTGGATGCAGCGATCTGCTTCAGACCGTCGATCACGTCGATCTCAGGATCGGTATATTCTTCCTTCTGAGCCTGCACGTCGGCTGCAACCGCATCCTTATCGACCACCTCGCGCACCATGTATTCCACATTGGCGTCGCTGCCGGCGGTCTCCGCGAGGGAGAAGCCCATCAGCAGGGTGAACATGAGCAGCAGGCACACGAAGGCGCGGGTGCGGCTCACCTTTTTCAGTTTCAACATAGGATAACCTCCTTGCGTTTGCCCGGCAATCAGCCGAGGGAAACGAGCAGGTCGCCGACGTTTACGGTAGCGCCCTTGGTTACGTTCACGGAGGCAACCTTGCCATCGTTGGGAGCCATGATCTCATTTTCCATCTTCATGGCCTCGAGGATAACCAGGATATCGCCCTTCTTCACGCTCTGACCCACGGAAACCTTTACATCGTTGATGGTGCCGGGCATGGGAGCTTCGATCTTGGTTGCGCCAGCTGCTGCGGGAGCGGGAGTCGCTGCCGGTGCGGGAGCAGCCTTGGGTGCGGG
>CAYWLE010000303.1:0-1721 GCA_964458825.1 uncultured Oscillospiraceae bacterium
GGAAAGCTCCATGATGTCAATCAGATGCTTCATTTTGCGCCTCCGATCCAGCTTTCATCGCTGGGATTGTTGCGGAAGGCGATCAGTCGGGCAACGTCCTCTTTTTTGATGTAGCCTGATTCGGCAGCGGCCTCGGCCATGGCGTCAAAATCGGTCAGGGACAGGTTTTTCACCTTTGCTTCGGCAAGGCGATCCAAGCCCTTCTGCATGCCGTAGGTGAAGATGGATACAACGCCCAGCACGTCAGCGCCCGCTTCACGCAGCACGTTGACCACCTCGATAACGCTGCCGCCGGTGGAAATCAAGTCCTCCACAACGACGACCTTCTGACCGGGCAGCAGCTTGCCCTCGATCTGGTTCTTGCGGCCGTGATCCTTCGCGCCGGAGCGAACGTAGCCCATGGGCATGTTCATCAGATGACCCACGATGGCTGCGTGGGCAATGCCTGCGGTGGAGGTACCCATCAGAACCTCAGCCTCGGGATAGTTCTCACGGATGACCTGCGCCAGACCTTCCTCGATCTGCGTGCGCACCTCGGGAGCGGTCAGGGTCAGGCGGTTGTCACAGTAAACAGGGCTTTTGATGCCACTTGCCCAAGTGAAGGGCTCGTCGGGGCGGAAGATAACGGCCTGAATGCTCAGAAGAGCCTTTGCGATCTGCTTTTTCATGTTGTATCCTCATTCCTGCGCGCAAAGCGAGCGCGGCGCTTTTTGATTATCTTGGTTGTCTTGGCGTATGCGATCGGGCTTAATCAGCCAACGAACTCCTGCATGCAGCGGCGGTAGGCTGCCACGGGATCCTCAGCAGCGGTGATGGGACGGCCCACCACGATGTAATCGCTGCCCAGCTCCCTTGCCTTGGCGGGGGTGGTCACGCGCTTCTGGTCGCCCACATCGCCGTCGGCAAAGCGCACGCCGGGGGTAACGGTGAGGAACTTCTCGCCGCAGCGATTATGCACCTTGCCAGCCTCCAGCGGGGAGCAGACCACGCCGTCCAGACCGGCTTCCTTGGCGCACTCGGCATAGTGCATGATGACCTCGTCGATGGGCTTCTCGATCCACAGATCCTTCTCCATGCTCTCCTGATCGGTGGAGGTCAGCTGGGTCACGCCGATGAGCAGCGGTCTTGTGCCGTCCGGGCGGGTCAGACCCTCGATGGCTGCCTTCATCATGTTTACCGTACCTGCGCAGTGCAGATTGGTGATGTCCACATCCAGCCGGGAGAGCACGTTCATTGCCTTCTTCACGGTATTGGGTATGTCGTGCAGCTTCAGATCGAGGAATATCTTATGTCCGCGTGCCTTGATCTCACGCACGATGGCCGGGCCTTCTGCGTAGTAAAGCTCCATGCCGATCTTCACAAAGGGCTTTTCCTCGGTGAACTTATCCAGAAAGGAGAGGGTCTGCTCGCGGCTTGCAAAGTCGCATGCGATGATAACGTCACGTCCCATTAGTGCGCACCTCCAATAATATCAGTCAGTTTTTCAATGCCGTACCTCTGCATCACGGCGGGCAGCTGTTCAATAATGCGCTTGCAGGCATATGGCTCCACAAGGTTTGCCGCGCCAACCTGCACAGCGGTGGCTCCGGCGAGCATCATTTCGAGCACGTCCTCGGCGCTTGCCACGCCGCCCAGACCCACCACGGGTATCTTCACAGCCTCATAAACCTGATAAACCATGCGCACAGCCAGCGGGAATACCGCGCTGCCGGACATGCCGC
>CAYWLE010000304.1:0-1660 GCA_964458825.1 uncultured Oscillospiraceae bacterium
ATATGGTATTGTCCTGCGGCATGCTGTGCGTGCTGCTGGTGGGATCGATCGATATTTCCATCACGGCGATACTGGCGTTTGCCGCCTGCGTGGCTGGCAAGCTGATGGGCATGGGTACGCTGACATCCACATTTTTGATGTTTGCGCTGGGCATAGGCATCGGCGCGGTCATCGGCGCGGTAAACGGCGTGCTGATGAGCTATGGCCGGGTGGTTTCCATTATCGTTACCCTGTCCACCAGCTATATCGTGCGCGCACTGATCCCCATGCAGTGGCTGATGGGCATGAACAAGATCAACCCCACCGACCTGACCACCGACTTTGCCTTCTTCCTGACGGGCAATGTTTTCCTCGGCATACCGCTGCTGGTTTGGATGGCTGTGGCTGTCACGGTGCTGACCGGTCTGTTCCTCAAGTATACCCGCACGGGCAGAAACCTCTACGCCGTTGGCTCCAATGCCGAGGCGGCGCAGATGCGCGGCGTGCCGATCAACCGCATCAAGGTGCTGGCGCACGTGATCTGCGGCGCTACGGCGGGTCTGGCGGGCATCATGTGGCTCTCCTTCTATAATGCAGTTGAGAAGAGCACCGCCACGGGCAACGAGATGTTCACCATCGCGGCCTGCGTGCTGGGCGGCGTAAGCGTTACCGGCGGCTACGGCAAGATCACCGGCGTGGTGATCGGCGCGGTGATGATCGCGCTGATCGATAATGCCATTCCCATGCTGGGCATCGGCAATTCGATGATCACCGAGTTCGTAAAGGGCATACTGCTGCTGTTCGCCATACTGCTGAATGTGATTTTGCAGCGCATGGCAAATAAGCAGGATCTGGCAAGGAGGAACATCTGATGAAAAAAGTAATCTCCTTCTTCAAGAGCTGGGAATTTTTCCTGATCTGCCTGCTGGCGCTGGTTTGCGTCATATTTGATGTGAAGGACGCCGCCAATATGGCTGCGGGTCTGTCCAAGAAGGACGTATTCAACTTTGCCAACATCATTAAATCCCTGCGTCCCTATATGCTCTATTCGTTTATGACGCTGGGCATGATGCTGATATTGGCGCTGGGCGATATGGATATCTCCGTTGGCGCTATTGCGACCCTCAGCGTGGTCATGCTGGCAGTGCTCTACCGCGCATTCACCAATGCCGGCATGGCGCTGGGCGTGGCGTTTGCCCTGTCCATCCTTGCCTGCCTGCTGGTTGGCGCGCTCTGCGGTTTGATCAACGGTATACTGGTTACCCGCTTCAAGGAGCTGTTTCCGATGATCATTACGCTGGCGACCCAGCTGTTCTTCCGCGGCTTCAGCTACCTGCTCATCGGCGGCGAAACCATCACCTTCAAGGATGATACCTTCAAGCTCCTCAAGGAGCTCAATGGTTTGATCGACTGCGGCTCCTTTAAGCTGCCGGTGATGATCCCCATCTTCCTTGTATTCGCCCTCGTGTTCTTCGTGGTGCTGCACCTGACCCCCGTGGGACGCAGGATATTCGCCATCGGTACCAACCCCGTCACCGCCCGCTACTCCGGCATACGGGTGGATCGCATCAAGGTTGGCTGCTACGTGGTTGCCGGTCTTACCAGCGCCATCACCGGTCTGTTCTTCGTGGGCGCCACCTCCTCCTCCGTCAAGGCGGACATCATGGACGGCTACCACATG
>CAYWLE010000305.1:0-1653 GCA_964458825.1 uncultured Oscillospiraceae bacterium
TCCAGACCGACTGCCGCCGCCAGAACCAGACCCTTGATAACCATCTGCGCATATTCGGATACGTTGAGCAGGATCAAGCCATTGGTCAGGCTGCCGATGATGAGCACGCCTGCAACCACGCCGGAGATGCGACCCACGCCGCCATTTACGGAAACGCCGCCCAGCACAACGCAGGTGATAACATCAAATTCCAGTCCCTTGCCGACGGTGGTCTGCGCAGAGCCGGAGCGGGACAGCAGCACGATGCCGGAAAGACCCGCAAAGAAGCCGGACAGGGCGTAGATCAGGTACTTCATCTTGTTTACCATGATGCCGGAGAGCTCGGAAGCCTCCTCATTGCCGCCGATCGCATAGAAATAGCGGCCGAAATAGGAGCGGTTGAGTATGAAGCTGCCCACCGCAAAGCAAACCACCATGATGATGGCGCACCACGGAATGGGACCGAGCGTCCAGCGGGCAAAGAAGTTGATCGCGGGATAGATCTTGGTGAAGCCGGAAATCGGGCGACCGTTGGTCAGCAGGAATGCCAGACCTTCAAATATCGTCTGCGAGGCAAAGGTGGCAATCAGCGCAGGCATGCCCACGGTGGCAACCATGAAGCCGTTCAGAAGACCGATAATCACCGAGATAATCAGGGAGATCAATATGGCAAGCCACATATTCATGCCCATATTCACCATCATATGGGCGCAAACCATGTTTACCAGCGTGATGATCGAGCCGATGGAAAGGTCGATACCGGCAATCAGGATTACAAAGGTCATGCCTACGGAGGCAATGCCATAATAGGAAACCTGACGCATGATATTTACCATGTTGCCGCCAGAGACGAACTTACCTTCGCTGAAAAATGCAAAGAAGAGAATCTCTGCGATAAATACCAGCCAAATTGCATTTTTCAATAGTATTCTTTTGAAGTCCATCCTATTTTCCATATCAGGAAACCTCCTTTTGATCCACGATTGCAGAGGCGAGCGCCATGATTGCATCGGCGTCAAACTCTTCCTTTTGCAATTCGCCCGTCATCTTATGTTCCGCAAGCACGATAATGCGGTCGGACATGCCGATCAGCTCCTCAATTTCCGAGGAAATCATCAGCACTGCGCGACCCTGCTCCACCAGAGCATTGATCAGCTTATGTATCTCATATTTTGCACCAACGTCAATGCCGCGGGTAGGCTCATCGAATATAATGAGCTGAGAATCCGCCGCCAGCCACTTGCCTAGGATAACCTTCTGCTGGTTGCCGCCGGACAGGTTCTTCACCTGCTGGTTGAGGCTGGGACATTTGATCTGCAATTCTTGCCTGTATTTTTCCGCCGTCTGCTTCTCCGTAGCGCTGTTGATAACGCTCGCCTTGGATATCTTCCTGTAGATCGGCATATTGATGTTATTCTTAATGGAAACGCCCAGCAGCGCGCCATGGCGCTTTCTATCCTCCGGCACCAGCGCAATGCCCAAATCGATCGCCTCGCGGGGGGAGCGAGGGTTGATCTCCCTGCCATTGAGCAATATCTTGCCGGAATCCTTGGGCTTGGCTCCGAAGATAACCTGCGCTAGCTCCGTGCGTCCGGCGCCCACAAGCCCGCCCAAGCCCAGCACCTCGCCGGCATGAATCTTCAGGCTCATGTTCTCATCGCCATTGCCGCACAC
>CAYWLE010000306.1:0-1645 GCA_964458825.1 uncultured Oscillospiraceae bacterium
GCCTTGGGTGCGGGTGCGGGAGCCGCTGCCGGTGCGGGAGCCACGGGGGCGGTGGCAACGGGGGCGGGGGCTGCTGCCGGTGCGGCTGCGAATACGGGAGCTGCGCCGATCTCTTCTACTTCTACTTCATAGGCTACGCCATTTACGGTAATCGCGAACTTGCGCATGATTTTTTCCTCCTAATTACTCTTTTCCAAATGCCTTGTCAGCTTCGTTGCTTGATCCAAAACTCAGAAATGATACACGTTCTCGCTGCGGGCAGCCTCGTTCCAGCCGGACACGCGGCGAACCTTGCGAACCACGAGGCGCTTGTTGCCGTTGTCAAAGGCTGCCAGAGCGGCGGCGATCACGGCGATGAGCTGCGCGTCGTTTTCCACGGGCGCTTCCTCAGCGGCGGGCTCCTCCACTATCGGAGCGGGAGCCGGAGCCTCTACGGGCGCGGCTGCGGGGGCGGCGGGCTTTTTCTGGGCAGCCTGAAAGATCTTGCCCATAATGGAGATGCATACGATCAGTATGATCAGACCAAGGAATACGATCAGCATGCCGATAACCGCCACAATACCGCCGTAGCCCAAAGTTTCTAACAAGTTCATGTTCCTGCCTCCTTACAGCGGCATATTGCCATGCTTCTTGGCGGGCTTGGATTCACGCTTGCCAGCCAGCATTTCCATGGCGGCGGCGATCATCTGGCGGGTGAGCGCAGGCTCGATCACATCGTCCACATAGCCCTGCTTGGCTGCGTTGATGCCGTCTGCAACCTCCTCCACATAGCGCGCCTCAAGCTCGGCTCGCTTGGCGAAGGGATCCTCGGCGTCCTTCATCTCGTCGGCATAATTGAGCTGCGCGGCGATCTTCGGGGTAACGGCGCTGATGCATGCGCCCGGCCAAGCATAAACCACGTCCGCAGCGGTGCGGGAAGCCAGCGCGGCATAGCCCATACCCACGGCGTTGCCCACGATCAGTGCGATGCGGGGGGTGGATGCCTCGGCATAGGCAAACATCAGCTGTGCGCCTGCGCGGGCAAGCTCGCCCTGCGGGGCTGCGCTGATCTTCATGCCCATGGAATCCACCACGGTGATCACCGGAATGGAGAAGCAATCGCACAGGTTTACAAAGCGGGCGGCCTTCTTGCAGCCGTACACGGTCAGGCGGCCTTCGTCCTTGGCTGCCTGGTTGGCCACGAAGCCAACGGTGGTTCCGCCGATCTTGGCAAGGGCGGTAATCATGGAGGGGGCAAAATCCTCGCCCAGCTCGATGACCTCGTTCATATCGGCAACGCGGGTGAGCAGGTCGCGCACGTCGTCGAGGGAGTTGATGGCGTTCAGGTCGTTCAGCTCGCGATTGATATCATCGCTGGAGAAGTCCTCTGCATCCGCCATATTGTTGGAAGGCAGCATGGATACGATCTTGCGTGCCTTGGCGATGGCTTCCTCATCGGTCTCAGCGATGAGCTGCGCCATGCCGGATTTTACGCTTGCCACGGGGCCGGCGAGGGTTTCCATATCAACATTTTTGCCAGCCACAGCGGAAACGACCAGCGGGCCGTTTACAAACAGCGCGCCGTTCTTGCTCATTACGGTCACATCGCTCATGCCGGCGATGGCGGAAGCGATGCCGCCGCAGGGACCCAGCACCAGTGCGATCT
>CAYWLE010000307.1:0-1634 GCA_964458825.1 uncultured Oscillospiraceae bacterium
GCAAAAACTGCGGCGCAGAGCTGATTACCGAGGGAACCGCCACCGCCACGGAATGCCCCTACTGCGGCAGCCCTACCATACTGCCCGACCGCATCGATGGCGGCGTGAAGCCGGAAAAGGTGATCCCCTTTGTGATAACCAAGGAGCAGGCTCAGCAGCAGTTTGAGGATTACTTCAAGGGCAAGCGCCTGCTGCCCAACGTATTCCTGAAGAGCCGCAACCGCATATCCGAAATTCGCAAGCTCTATGTGCCCTACTGGCTGTTTGACTGCGATGCCTATGCCGATATCGTCTATGACGCCGAAAAGCGGCATACCGAGCGCAAGGGCGATTGGGAGATCACCCGCACCGAGCATTATATCGTGCGCCGCAGCGGTTCCATGGCATTTGAAAACATCCCTGTGGATGGCAGCGCCAAGCTGGACAACAAGATCACCGAATCGCTGGAGCCCTATGACCTGAGCGCAGCCGTAGCCTTCCAGCCCGCCGTGCTGGCTGGCTCCATGGCGGATCATGCCGATGTGGACAGCAGCGAGTGCGAGGGTCGTGCGGCTGAGCGCGTGGAAAACAGCGTTGTGGACACCATGCGCGGCACGGTCAATGGCTACAGCTCCGTCACCGAGCGCAGCAGGCATATCCATTCCGAGGGCGGCAAGGTCACACCGGTGCTGATGCCCGTGTGGCTGATTACCACGGAGAAGGAGGGCAAGACCTATACCTTCGCCATCAATGGTCAGACTGGCAAGCTCACCTGCAACGTGCCTGCGGACAAGGCAAAGTCCTTTGCGTGGGGCGGCGGCGTGTTTGTCGGCGTGATGGGTGTGGCCGCGCTGATTCTGGCGATTGCAAATTCCCTCACCGGCGGTGCGATGGCTATGGCGGCGATCGTGGCGCTGATCGTGGCGCTGGTCGTGCTGGGCGTGCTGCGTGGACAGCTCAAGCAGGCAGTTAAGCAGACGGCTGCGGCGGATTACGTGCGCAAGGGATCCTTCCAGCTGGATATTAACTACGACCACTTCCTCTACGAAAAAACCCAGCGGCGCAAGATCGAAACCGAGAAACCAAAGGAGTAACAGGAGGATAAGCAATAATGGGACTGATTGCAGCAGGACTCAATGCCATTGGCGGCACGCTTGCCAGCCAGTGGAAGGAATATTTCTATGTGGATGCACTGCCGGATGACGTGCTTGCCACCAAGGCAATGAAGAAAACCAAGGGTCGCTTTGGCGGCAGCCGCACCGAGGACGATAATGTGATCTCCGAGGGTTCGGTCATTGCCGTCGCCGATGGCCAGTGCATGCTGATCGTGGATCAGGGAAAGATCGTGGATTTCTGCGCCGAGCCGGGTGAATATGTGTTTGAGCTCAATGGCGAGCCAAGCCTCTTCTACGGCGCCTTTGATGGCGACAAGGCGCGCTCGATTTTGCAGCAGACCTTTGAACGCTTCTCCTTCGGCGGACAGGCGGGCAAGGATCAGCGGGTGTATTACTTCAACACCAAGGAGATACTTGGCAACAAATATGGCACGCCCAGCCCGGTTCCCTTCCGCGTGGTTGACCAGAATATTGGCTTGGATATCGATGTTTCCATTCGCTGCTTCGGCGAATACAGCTATCGGATCACCAATCCCATGC
>CAYWLE010000308.1:0-1623 GCA_964458825.1 uncultured Oscillospiraceae bacterium
GTTGTCAATGCAATTATAAATAAGATTTGTTGCGCTGTCAAGCCGAATTTGTGGGTTTCACACAAGTGGAACAAAAGGTTAACAGCTTGACATTTTCGCCGGAAAACAGTAAAATATTCACAATGGATTTCCATGCGTGGGTCGTTAGGAGGCGGGGAAAATGGCGCTGCCGATGGTGCATCTGCTGGCGGCGTGGAGCTGGGCGCAGAACAAGCCGGAGCTTCTTGACGAGCCGGACTACTACTTTGGAGCCATTGCTCCCGACGCCATCCACGTGCGCGACGGCAACGACAAGAGCCACAAAAACGAGGTTCACTTAAACAACTGGCGCAGACCAGACCCGCAGCGGGTGCTCAATTACTGGCTGGAGCGCAGGACTGCCTTTGACCTTGGCTATGGCATACATGTGCTGCTGGACGGGCAGTGGGCCTCCGGCTTTCGGCGGGACTTTCCCCAGATGCTGCTGCCGGATGGCAAGCCGGATACCAAGCTCTACTACAGCGATACCCTCGCCACGGATTTCGGCTTGCACAGGGAATCGCCGCTCACGGCTCGGCTATTTGATCTACTGGGCAGGGGAGAGGCGCCGACGGATCATCCCATGCTGACGAAATATGAATTTGAGCAGTGGCGGCGGGATACCTTCGCCTTCTATCGGCAGGAATGCCCGTCAAAGGCGGCTGCACGCTACTTGGACAGGGAATACACCCTTGCCTTTTTGCAGCGCTGCGGTAAGCTATTTGACGAGGTTTACAGGCTGGCTATAGAAAAAGAGAGCTGAAAGGAGATAATGAGATATGAATTATGTGCAGCAGGCTATACTTGAAAGACGCAGCAACCGCGGCTTTTCCGATGCTCCCATCACTGATGCGGAGATGCAGAACCTGATCGATGCGGCTCTGGCTTCACCCACGGCATGCAACTATCAGGACTGGCACTTCAGCTTTGTGACCGACAAGGCGCTGCTCAAGCGCTACAGCGATGAATATCGCGCAGGCATGCTCGCGTGCCTCGATGGGGCGGATAAGGCAAAATATGCCGATTACGACCTGTTCTTCAACGCCCCGCTGATGGTGTTCATCACCCTGCCGGAGCAGCCACGCAGCCGCTTTGCAGAGGTAGACGCGGGCATCGCCGTGCAGAACCTTGCCCTAGCGGCACAGGGCATGGGTATGGGCAGCGTGATCCTCGGCCGACCCAAGGAGGTGCTCTGCGGCGCAAATGGCGCGCGGTGGGAGCGGGAGCTTGGCTTCCCGGAGGGACACCACTTTGCCATCGGCATTTGCATTGGTCACGATCCCAAGGGCAAGGACGCCCATCCCGTGGGTGAGGGCAAGCTGCACTTCGTGAAGTGAGCGCCGAGCTAAAAAGTTTTTTGCAGAAAATGGCAAATGGGTATTGACAAAGCAAAGGTTTCGGGTTATAATATTATCCGTTGATTGCCGCAAGCGCAATCCGCGAAGGGCTTTGCGGGATGTGCGGGCGTGGCGGAATTGGCAGACGCGCTGGATTTAGGTTCCAGTGCTACGGCGTAGGAGTTCGAGTCTCCTCGCCCGCACCAAGATCAACGGTTTGCGGTAGTAGCTCAGTTGGTAGAGCGCCACCTTGCCAAGGTGGAGGTCG
>CAYWLE010000309.1:0-1620 GCA_964458825.1 uncultured Oscillospiraceae bacterium
TCGATGCCGCCGGTGATGAGCACCATCGTCATGCCGACTGCGGAGATGCCGTAGTGGGCGTTGTCGATGAAGAGGTTCACGAAGGTGCGCAGGGTAGTGAAGCCCTTGGAGCCATAGGCGATGGCGCCTGCACCGTAGATCAGCAGGAAGATGCCTACCGTTGCATAGACCATGATGTACTTCGGGTTGGCTATGCGGCTGATAAGGCTCTTTTTACGAATGGCTTTCTTCTCAGACATTCAGAGCGCCTCCTTTCGTCATGGCCTTCGCCTTGGAGCGCTTTGCAGACCAGTTGCGCACTGGCTCAGACTGCAATACGATGATCACGGCGATGATCACAGCCTTGAAGAACATGGTGGCCTCGGATACGATGCCGAAGTAGTATACAAAGGTCACGATGGTGCGGATGATGATGGAGCCAATGACCGTGCCAGCCAAGGAAAACTTGCCGCCGGACATGCTGGTTCCGCCGATAACCACAGCCAGAATGGCGTCCATTTCGTAGTTCAAGCCCGCATTGTTGGAGTCGTTGGACATGATGCGGCTGGAATAGATCAAACCGGAAATGCCGGAGAGCAGGCCGGTCAGTGCATATACGATCATGATGATCGCCTTGGCGTTGATGCCGGAGAGGCGGCTTGCGCTGCGGTTGATGCCAACGGATTCAACAAAGGTGCCGAAAGCAGTCTTGCGGGTGAAGATCGCGACGGCAGCCACGATCACCACCGATATCACAAGCGGCGTCGGCAGACACAAAAGCGATCCCTGTCCAATGAAGCGGAAGGGGCTGTAGAGCGTGGTAAACTGCTTGCCGTTGGTAATGATCTGCGCGATGCCGCGGCCAGCCACCATCAGTATCAGCGTGGCAATGATGGGCTGCATGCCGATTTTGGCGATCATGAAGCCGTTGAACAGGCCCATCAGCGTG
Organism: uncultured Oscillospiraceae bacterium; assembly: GCA_964458825.1. GTDB lineage: Bacteria > Bacillota > Clostridia > Christensenellales > Aristaeellaceae > SFTH01. The sequence continues at coordinate 929 of CAYWLE010000309.1, forward strand.
CAAACCACCAGCGGAACCAGAATAACCAGCACGAAGGGATATACGCTGTAGTCGCCGGGGGTGCCATATTCCACGCTGGAGGGATCCCAGCGCATAAGCTTCAGCGCGATTGCACCGGACACGGCTACCAGCGCGCCTACGGAAAGGTCGGTGCCGCCCAGTGCGATTGCCAGCGTCATGCCCATGGCGATAATCGTGATCTCAGCAGAGCGGTTCAGCACGTCGATCAGGCTGCCATAGAGCATGCCGGTGCTGGGCTGGATGCTGATGGTGAAGAACTCGGGTCGCATGATCAGGCAAACCAGCAGGATCAGCAATTCTGCAATTACTGCCCAAGTGATCTTGGAATGCATCAGCGAGGACAAATCAAATTTCTTTTTCATTTTTTCTTTCTCCTCCCTTATGCTTTTTCACCGGCGATGATCTTCAGTATCTCGTTCTGGGTATCGCCCGAGAAGGGGCCGGTCAGCTCGCCAGCCTTCTTGCCATCGCGCATGATGGTAATGCGGTTGGAGCAGCGGATAACCTCCTCCATCTCGGAGCTGATGAAGATGATGGATACGCCGTTATCGCACATCTCCAGCATCAGGCGCTGGATTTCTGCCTTGGCGCCAACGTCAATGCCGCGGGTGGGCTCGTCGAGGATCAAAAGCTCCGGGTCAGTCGCCATCCAGCGGGCGAGGATAACCTTC
>CAYWLE010000310.1:0-1569 GCA_964458825.1 uncultured Oscillospiraceae bacterium
ATTCCGACCTGATCCTTCTGATGGAAAACGGTCGGATCGTGGAACAGGGCAATCATGATCAATTGATGACATTGAACGGACGTTATGCACAGATGTATCGGACGCAATCGGGTCAGGTTTGTGCATAATTGAATCGAAAGCTCGGTGTTGCACCCGCCGAGCTTTTTTGCACCCAAATGCACCCAATGCAAAACGAAAGCAGTATTGCAAAACGATTACTCAGGATCGTATTAGTTCTTGGGTAGTACCACAGTGTGGACAGTTACTTTGTGGCGCAGGTCAGCGAGAAGCGGTGTCCGCACTGTCGCTGGCCTATCCGATTCAAAACCTGCTGATCGCCTTTGCGGTCGGCACTGCTGCCGGTGTGACCTCTCTGATTTCACGCAGACTCGGGCAGGGACGCAGGGCAGAAGCGGAATCAACTGCGACCCATGGCGTGAGGCTGAGCATCATCACATGGCTGGCGTTCGCCGCTTACAGCCTTGTCATGTCCGTGATGCGTCAGCTGGTCGTGCTGGCGCCGGTGGCATGGGTATTGGCGAAGGCTGACCATACTCCAGCATCGAGTTACAAGTGGCGGCGCGGTACCATTGCTGATGTGCAGTGCAAGCCCCGAAAATATAGCGTTTCCCTTTGCCATCCACCTTTGCGAAATTGGCTGATCTATCCTGCAATTTTGTCATACCACGGCACTGTGCCGGAGCTTTTGTTATTGGATATTTATTCATAAAATCCGCATTTTTAGGTAGTATTACTCAGTTTATTCGTGCTTATCCACTAAAAAAGAAAGAATCCCCCTTAAAATCGTAATTATGCCCTCTAGTTGACCATTTACCATAATGGTATACTATATATACTAAAAAGAATAAAAACCACGTTACCACATTATTAGATTAAATGTTCTGCTTCAGGCATGAAGCAGCAGGGCTAATATTGGATGTGCATTATTCTTTTTGAAGATTGTGCCAATCAACGGGAGGGTTCCGTTGAAATATGAAATGAGGTGTATCTCTATGAAAAAGATCGTTACCTTAGTTTTGGCAATCGCAATGCTGCTGAGCATGACGACTGCTCTGGCAGCGAATGCCGACAAGCCCGTCATTTGGTTCAACCGTCAGCCTTCCAACAGCCAGACCGGCGAGCTGGACATGGATGCCTTGACCTTCAATGATAAGACCTACTACGTTGGCTTCGACGCCAAGCAGGGCGCTGAGCTTCAGGGTGAAATGATTGTAAACTATCTCCAGGGCAAGGGTGCAGAGCTGGATCGCAACGGCGACGGCATCATCGGCTACGTGCTGTGCATCGGCGATGTTGGCCACAACGACTCCATCGCCCGTACCCGCGGCGCTCGTAAGGCTCTTGGCACCGCAGTGCCGGATGCCACCCAGGGCAAGACCGAGATCGCAACCATCGACGATGTAAACTCCGCACCGATCGGCACCAACACCGACGGCAGCGCGACCGATGTTCAGGATGGCAAGATCACCATCGCTGGCACCGAGTATGTCGTTCGTGAGCTGGCTTCTCAGGAAATGAAGAACAGCGCTGGCGCCACTTGGGATGCTG
>CAYWLE010000311.1:0-1563 GCA_964458825.1 uncultured Oscillospiraceae bacterium
ATCCCAATTGCCGCCGCGGGCAGCGCCGTAATTCATTACCATATCGATGTCCTTGACGCCCTTTGCCGCATATTCGCGGGCAGCGGCGCGCTTGGCATCGACGCCGCCATAGCCATAGGGAAAGTCCAGCACGCAGCTGACCACGGTGTTGGTGCCTTGGCAGAGGCGCACTGCCAGATCGATATCACAGCCGCGCACGCACACGCTGTAGGAATCATAGGAGATGCACTCCTTGATGGCTTCCTCCACCTGTGCGGGGGTCATGTCGGGCTTGAGAATGGCGGCGTCAAAGTATCTTGCGATGTTCATGCTATTATTCCTCCTGCATATTTTTTGCATTATTATCATTCCAATAGAGCCTTGCGCCGTCAGTTTGCGCGCACCTGCTCCGTCAGCCTGCTCCTGAGCTCGCCGTTGGCCTGCAACAGCGCCACGCGTGTGCTGCCAGAGTTCTGGTAAACCACGGCGGTGACGGGATCCTTGCAGCCCGCATGCACGGCGTTTACCCTCACGGCGTTGGGGTAGCGCTTCTTTGCCTGCGCAGGCTCGCCAACATATATGATGCGGCTGAGGTATATATCATCTATGCAGCGCTCGCGCTTGCCATATTTGCGGCTCAGGCGCAGCACATCGCTGCCCAGCTCATATGCCAGACTGACTACATATATCCGCAGCACCTGCCAAGCCAGCAGCCCGCCCAGCACCCAGAAAACCACGGCGGAGGCGGCATAGCCAAGCAGCCTCGCCAGCAGATCGATGGCAATGTAATTGACGAAAACCAGCAGCAGCACCAGTCCTGCCACCAGCAGTAGACCCTGCACCGCGCCGAGCTTTTTATGGGCGACGATCTGTTTCATGCTTTCACTCCGATCCAATTTGCATTTGCCATAGGCTTCCATAAACTTCCATTCCATATTATACAACCAAACCGTCCGCTTTGCAAGGCGGCTTGACTGCTTTCCGGCACAACGGGGCTTGACAGAAGCGGGTCGGGCGGTTTATCATGGTTTTGGTTATTCCGTTAATGATTCAGCCCTGCCTGTCAGGGCTTTGCTTGGGAGGTTTCCAAATGAAACAGCAGCCTCAGCTTGCTTCGATGATAAAGGGACAGGTGTTTGACGGCTTCCTGCTTGCCCGAGCGGCGGCGCAGAAAACCAGCTCCAATGGCAGCAAATATCTGGATATGACCCTCTGCGATATTTCCGCCGAGGTCAATGCCAAGATGTGGGATGGTCTTACCCCTCCGCCCAGCGTGGCGGATGTGCTGCGGGTGCGGGGCATGATGCTGGAATACAACGGCAGACCCCAGCTGCGGGTGGATAAAATGCGCCTTGCCACCGAGGAGGACGACTTTGACATGGAGCTGCTGGCTCCCTGTGCGCCGGAGAAGCCCGGCAAGATGCTGGGCGAGATCACCGAGCGCATAGAGCGCATGCAGGACGAGCAGCTCAAGGCGCTGGTCACGATGCGCCTGAACGAGTGCGGCGAAAAGCTGGATTACTACCCCGCCGCCTCCAAGCTGCACCATGCCGAGCGCAGCGGTCTATTGCACCACACCAGCAC
>CAYWLE010000312.1:0-1551 GCA_964458825.1 uncultured Oscillospiraceae bacterium
GTCCATGGGCTGCCAGATGAACGCCCGGGACAGCGAATCCATCGCAGGCATGCTGGAGGAGATGGGCATGCAGCGCGCCGAGAGCCGCGAGCGTGCTGACCTCATCCTCTACAATACCTGCTGCGTGCGTGAAAACGCTGAAAACAAGGCGCTGGGCAACGTGATATGGCTCAAGGAGCTCAAGCGCGACAGGCCGGAGATGCTGATCTGCGTCGGCGGCTGCATGACGCAGGAGAAGGACATGGCGCCGACCATGAAAAAGCGCTACCCCTTCATCGATATCATTTACGGCACCCACAACCTGTATCGCCTGCCGGAGTACATCTGCCTGCGGCTGACGGAAAATCGGCCGGTGGTGGAGGTTTTCGACATCGACGGCGAGGTTGTGGAGGGCATGCCGGAGAAGCGCAGCTGCGCCCACAGCGCATTTGTGAACATCATGTACGGCTGCAACAACTTCTGCTCCTACTGCATCGTGCCCTACGTGCGGGGCAGGGAACGCTCCCGCGAGGTGCAGGATGTGCTGGACGAGGCTGCACGGCTGATGGACGGCGGCGCGAAGGAGATCACGCTGCTTGGCCAGAACGTCAATTCCTATCGCGGCGGCGGCGCGGAATTTGCCAACCTGCTCTACAGGCTGGATCGCATGGGCGTGCCGAGGATTAGGTTCATGACCTCGCATCCCAAGGATCTCTCCGACGAGCTGATTGCGGCCTATGGCGAGCTTACCCACCTGATGCCCCACCTGCACCTGCCGGTGCAGTCCGGCAATGATGAAATTCTCAGGGAGATGAATCGCCGCTATACCCGCGAGCATTACCTTGACTTGGTTGCCCGGCTGCGCAAGGCAAGACCCGGCATCGGCCTGACCAGCGATATCATCGTCGGCTTCCCCGGCGAAACGCAGGCGCAGTTTGAGGATACGATGTCGCTGGTTCGCGAGGTTCGCTTCGATGCGAGCTATACCTTTATCTATTCCCCCCGCACCGGCACCCGTGCGGCAGCCATGCCCGATCCCATCTCCGCACAGGAGAAAAGCGAGCGCATACAGCGGCTGATCGACCTGCAACAGAGCATCGCCTATGAGGTTCTCTGCGAGCAGATCGGCAGGCGGGAAACGGTGCTGGTGGACGGCGTTTCGGCAAGGGACGCCGGCTGCGTGGGCGGCAAGACCCCCCGCGCCCACATGGTAAACTTCCAGGGCGGCGCGGAGCTGACCGGCAGGTTTGTGGAGGTGGAGATTACCTCCGCCGGTCGCAATACCCTGCGGGGCAGACTGGTTTGAAGATACAAATAAAAAATGGAGGATATGAAGATGGATCAGGTTTTTGCAAAGACCCGTGAACTGGGCGAGGCTCTGCTGGCGAGCGAGGCTTACCAGAAGATGAAGGATGCCGAGGAGAAGGCAATGAAGAATGTGGAGGCTGCCGAAATGATGGCTGCCTACCTTGAAAAGAGGGGCAAGATTCAGGAGGCAATGGAGGAGGAGAACCCCGATCCCGCCATGATGAAGCGCCTCTCCGACGAGATGGACGAGATTCAGGAGAAGCT
>CAYWLE010000313.1:0-1548 GCA_964458825.1 uncultured Oscillospiraceae bacterium
TCCAGCCGTTGCGGGCTACGTCGTAGTTGCCGTTCTTGCGGTCGTTGAGGAATACGTTCCAGTCGCAGGTACGGATGGTCATGTTGATGCCGACCATGGCCAGATCCTGCTGGATGCACTCAGCGATAGCAACGTGGCCGGAGCCTTCGTTTACCAGATACTCGAAGGAGATGGGGGTATCGGCAGAGAGCATGCCGTCGTCGCCGAACTCGAAGCCAGCAGCCTTGAGCAGCTCGATAGCGCCTTCCACATCAACCTCTTCGCCATAGTAGCCGTCGCCTACGGGGAAGGTGTAGTCAGCGTCGTTCTCCTTGAAGATGCCGCCGTTGCCGTCCATCATGCCAGCGGGGATGAAGGAGGTAGCGATCTTCTGGCCGCACTGACCAACGGTGTCAATGATGTACTGACGGTCGATCAGCAGGGAGAAAGCCTTGCGCATTGCGTTGGCCTGCTCAACGGTCTTGCCTGCGAACAGGTCAGACTTCACGTTGAAGCATACATAGTAGGTGCCCAGGTTGTCCACGAGGTGGAACTCGGGATCCTGATCGATCAGGTTGGCGATCTCATCGGTGGGAACGGTATCGGCGAAGTCCAGGTCGCCAGCGCGATAGGCGGAGTAGATGGCGGTGTCGTCAGCGGACAGCATGTACTCGATGCGCTCGATCTTCACCTGGTCAGCATTGTGCCAGTTGGGGTTCTTTTCATAGACCATGGACTCGTTGTGCTTCCACTCGGTCAGAACATAAGCGCCGTTGCTGATGAAGCCAGCCTCGGTTGCCCATGCGCCGGGGTTCAGGATGGAGCCGTCCTCGGCCAGATAGCCTTCAGCGCCCTCAACCTCGGTCTGCTTCACGGGCAGGAAGGTGGGGAATGCGCACAGATCCAGGAAGTATGCGCAGGGAGCGTTCAGCTCAACGGTGAAAACATTGCCTTCGCCCTTAACTGCCAGCTCGTCCGGATAGCCCTTGATCACGTTGAACATGTAGGAATAGTCTGCGCCGGTCTCGGTGGCGGCAGCGCGCTTCCATGCATACTCAAAGTCAGCGGCGGTCAGCCAGGAGCCGTCGGACCACTTCAGATCATCCTTCAGGGTGAAGGTGTAGACCAGGCCGTCCTCGGAAACGGTGTAATCCTTTACCAGATCCGGCACCTGATTGCCTTCGGCATCGTAGGTGAACAGACCGGAGAAGGAGTTGATGGCCAGGCAGGCGCCGTCAACGGAGGAGTTCAGAGCGGGATCCAGCTTGTCAGGCTCGGAAGCCAGGTTGATCTTCAGCGTGGTCTCGTCGCCCTTGGTGGCATACATGAAGAACTTGTTGCCGAAGAGGTTGGAATAGATGCCCTCAACGTCAGCCTTCTGCATATACAGATCATTGTAGTAGTAGATCGGAACCAGAGCGTTGGTTTCCATCAGCATGTCCTCTGCCTGATGCATGAGGGCCTCGCGGTTGGCGAAATCGGTGGTGGTCTTGATTTCGGCGATCAGAGCGTCATAGGCGGTCCAATCGGGCTCGGAGCCTTCGTCTGCCATGGCGGGAACTGCCATTG
>CAYWLE010000314.1:0-1545 GCA_964458825.1 uncultured Oscillospiraceae bacterium
CCACATAGCTTGGCTGGTTTGCCGCCCTTGCGGGCTGCTCCAGCTGAAAAACACGGCCGCCGGCTAAGCTGGCAGTCGTGTTTTTTGCTTTTTCAGCCACGCTCACTCCACCTTGGCATCGTTTTCACGCACCATATCCATGATCTCGCCATATCGACCGGTGATGTATGCGTAGTTCCCTCGCAGGTGCGGCGTGATGCAGCCGGAGCAATCCTTCACGCCGCTCTCAGTATAGTGATAGCCGCCGCCGCACCTCCTGCCAAGGGCATAGAGCGGGCAGTAGCAGAAGAGGCAGTTGAAGTCCTCGGGATGCTCGGTTGGATGGCAGGGAAAATACTCGCAGAGGGTATTCTGAAAAAAGGCATAGTGCTGCTCGGCAGAGCCGCCAGACCTCTGCTTATCCTTGTTGTCACGCATGAAAAAGCGCCTCCTCCGCAGCGAAATGCCGCATATGCTTGATCTGCATCTATCTTAGCACAGTTTTTTTACCGCTGCAACTTGTTTTTTCCAGCCAAGGCTTCTATAATAGAAGCAATATGACGGCTTTTGCCATGCGGAGGAACGAGCTATGTATGATGAACTGACCGAGATCGACATTCGAAAGATGCAGGAGGAGATCGACTATCGCATGCGCGTGGTACGCCCGAAGTGCGTGGAGGATCTCAAAACTGCCCGCGCCTTCGGCGATCTCAGCGAAAATTACGAATATAAGGCAGCCAAGCAGGAGCTGCGCCGCTGCGACAGCCGCCTGCGCTATCTCCGGCGCATGATAAACACTGCGAAGGTGATTCAGGCTGGCGGAAACAGCGATGCTGTGGAGCTTTTCGACCGCGTGGAGATACGCTACGAGGAGGATGGCGAAACGGAGCTTATCCAGCTGATGACTACCCTGCGGCAGGACGCCCTCAGCGGCGTTATCAGCAAGGAATCGCCGCTGGGCAAGGCTGTGATGGGCAGGCACGTGGGCGACCGCGTGGAGGTAAGGGTCAGCCCGGAGGTGCACTATTTTATCACGATACAGGCCATCACCAAGGGTCAGGATGATGATAGTTTGCCCATTGCAGGCTACTGATTTTGCCGATTTGTCCTATTTTGGCATAGGTCTTTGATTGGTTTGTGATTGGTCTGTGCATGCTTTGGAGGGTGCTTTCAGGCGGCTTTTGCAAGCTTTTGAGCAGGTTTTATGCTGCTTCAGCGCTGCTTTTATTGCAAAGCGCATCGGTTTCTGCCAAGGTAAATATGTCGGCTTGGCTGCTCATACGCCGAGCCGGTTTCTTTAGAAAAAGCTTGAAGGCTCCTTCTGGAAAACCAGAGGGAGCCTTTTGGTTTGGTTGGTTCGTTAAAAGATGGACGCGAAGGAGGCCTTCCTTGTGTAGCCACAGCTGGTGCAGTGGAAGGAGATGGCGTGCTGCTTGGGATCGTAGCCGCCGATCAGGCTATGGCCGGTTGCCGGAATAACCTCCTGCTTCACGATCACTGCGCCGCAGACAGAGCAGTGCTTGCCTTCGGTCAAGCCAGCGACAGCACAGGTGGGTTCGACTGCAT
>CAYWLE010000315.1:0-1503 GCA_964458825.1 uncultured Oscillospiraceae bacterium
CCTTCCTCGGCGTTAACCCCTCCACCGCCGGCGGCGCTGGCGTTGAAGCCATCCTGCAGGGTGAGCTGGAAAAGTGGGTCGGCGCAAAGTTCGTTGTCGAAACCGATATCGAAAAGCTGGGCGACAAGATGATGGAGTGCATCGAGCAGAAGCGCGCTGCCCTCGGCATCTAAGCGACCGGCAATCAACCCCCGAAAGGATCTTTGCAATATGAAAGTTGCGATTACAGGCAAGGGCGGCGTAGGCAAAACCACCCTATCTTCCACCCTTGCGCGTCTGTACGCAAGCGAAGGACGCACCGTGCTGGCGGCGGATGTTGATCCCGACGCCAACCTCGGCCTAGCCCTTGGTTTTACGGAGGAGGAAGTCAATTCCATCGTGCCGATCTCCAAGATGCGCAAGCTGGTAGAGGAGCGCACCGGTGCAAATAGCCTGAATAAATTCTTCAAGCTCAATCCTCAGGTCAGCGACATTCCCGATGCTTACGCCAAGGAGATCAACGGCGTAAAGCTGCTGGTAATGGGCACCGTCGAAACCGGCGGCTCCGGCTGTGTCTGCCCCGAGCACGTAATGCTCAAGGCGATCCTCTCCTCCCTCGTCTTCCGCAAGGACGATGTGGTCATCATGGACATGGAAGCCGGCTTGGAGCACCTTGCCCGCGGCACAGCCAGCATGATGGATCAGTTCATCGTGGTAATCGAGCCCGGCGCTCGCAGCATACAGACCTATGAAAAGGTCAAGCAGCTGGCTCGCGATATCGGCGTCACCCGCGTTCGCGTGGTTGCCAATAAGGTTCGCAATGAGGACGACGAGGCTTATCTGCGCAGCCGCATCCCCGAGGAGGATCTGCTGGGCATGATACACTACAGCGCGGAGGTTATCGACGCGGATCGCCGCGGTCTATCCCCCTTCGATGTAAGCCCGCAGGCCGTTGAAGAAATTCGGGCCATTAAGGATCGTATCGACAGCGAAAAGAAATGAAACATGGAAAGGAATGAAAACATAGATGGGTCTGTTTGACAGAGTATTCCGCGGTTCCGATGAGATGTATTTCAAGGCTGAATCGGAGCTGAACAAGGTTATCGCCGAGCTCGGCGAAAGCGCCCCCATGACTATGCCCGACACCGCTTATTTCCTCGCCTGCATCTATGCCTATCTGGGCAAGAAGGTTACCACCCTTGGCGAGCTGAAGGAAGCACTTGCACAGCTGCGCGCCATGATGGGTCGCGAGTACAAGACCAAGTCCATCTTCGATTCCGGCGTTGCCACCGCTTGCTGCGCCGAGGTCATCGAAGCCTGCAAGTATGCCCGCACCGCCACTCCCTATGAGGGAACGCAGTATCACGGCCACTTCACCGACGCTGAGGTTCGCGAACTGGGCGTTCCGCTGGTTACGCGCGACATCCCCGGCTTCGTCGTCATGATCGGCCCCGCGCCGAGCGTTGAAGAAGCCGTCGAGACCGTCAAGGGCTATCAGTCCCGCGGTATCTTCGTCTTCATGAT
>CAYWLE010000316.1:0-1478 GCA_964458825.1 uncultured Oscillospiraceae bacterium
GTCGATAAAGAGGGAAAGCTCGTCTCGATTCCAGATCATGCTCATCAGCGTGCCGGCGGTGATATCGCCGCCCACATAGGAGCCGATGTTGGGCGCAAGGATCAGCTTTGCTTCATGGTTGGCGGGCAGGTTCAGATCGCGCGCGTAGAGATCCTGCCAGCTGAAGAAGGCGGGAATGTAGGGCTCGGTGCGCACGGGATCGGCATCGGTGCCGACAAAGAGGTGGTTCATGGTTGTATTGGCAGCCACGCAGATGCTGAACACGCGCTCGGGCGCGATATTCGCATTCTGATACATCATGCGCATCAGCGGCTGGAGGGTGTCCTTGATGATGGCGTCCTGCAAGCGCTTCTTGCCGCCCTCGCGGGTGGACTCAATGATGCGGTTGATCACGTCCGCACCATAGCGAATCTGACCATTGCCGGTGGAGCCCTTGCTCAGCAACCTGCCGTCTTCAAGATTAACCAGCACGGCGGTGACAGTGGTGGTGCCGATATCGATGGCCATGCCGCACATGGGTGTGGTATCGCTGGCGGCGCTCACGTCCAGCAGGGTAAATTTGTCGCCATCCTGCCGACCACAGCAGCGCACGCTGAACTGGTTCTCCCGCAGCGTGGACGGCAGCTTCACCATTACGCAGTGGGGTACAACCACGCTCTCCACGCCGTCCAGCTCCGCCGTCAGCGCGCGCTGGAGCCGCTCGATATCCGGCATGGTATCCTCAAGGCTGGGTGCATCCATGGAAACCACGCAGCTTAGATAATCGTTGGTAAAGGAGATGCCGGAATCCTGCACAGCCTGCTTGGCTTCGTTGAATATGCCGATCTCCTTGCCGGAGCTGAGGTCGGCGGTCTTCATGCGGGATTTGTAAGCGGAGGCGATGTCCGGCACGCCGATCACCGCATCGGCAATCACCTTGCTGCAACAGGACAGCCGCCAGCCCTCGGCATATTCATCGTCGGAGATATGGCGGGTCTTGGGGGAGAGCAGCTCACCCTCGATGAGCTTCACCTTGCACTTGCCGCAGGAGCCGTTGCCGGAGCAGGGAGCGTCGATGGCGACGTTTGCCTTGCGGGCAACCTCCAGCAGGTTTTTGCCGTCAGCGGCGAAGATATCCCTCATCTCGTCATTTTCGAAACGGAAGCTTATTTTGAACATGTTGGCACTCCTTTTGCTTATTCATTCTCTAGCTTATATTATAATGCATGAATGTAAACTGTGTGCGGCATATCGTAAAAAAGGGGGCTCCCGAGCGGAGTCCCCTTGGTTTGTTATTGATAAAGCAGCTTACAGCAGCGGATCCATGCCCAGCACGGGATGTCCCTTCTCCGTCAGGAAGGCAAGCAGCTCCTCGCCGTCGGTGGTGATGGTTTCGTCGGCGATCATGTCGCTGAAGTTCTCGATGCCGTAAAGCTCCTGCGCAGCCTTGTTCAGCCGGGCAGCCACATCGTCCTTCAGTTCCTTGGGCATCCATACGA
>CAYWLE010000317.1:0-1452 GCA_964458825.1 uncultured Oscillospiraceae bacterium
GTTGTAGTGATGCATGTAGCGCTTGCGATCCTGCGTGCCGATGCCGTCGATGATCTGCTGCTCGCTCATGGGAGCCAGAGTTGCAACGGTCATAACCTGGGTCTGTCCGCGGGTGAACACGCCGGAGCCGTGGGGACGGGGCAGCACGCCAACCTCGCACCAGATGGGGCGGATCTCGGTCAGCTTGCGGCCGTCGGGACGCACGCCGTTATCGATGATGTGGCGGCGCATAATCTCCTTCTGGATGGCATACAGCGCGTCGCCAACCTCAACCTCGCGGCCAGCAAACTGCTCTGCAAAATGCTCTGCAACCTCAGCCTTCACCTGTGCCTCGCGGGCATTGCGCTCGGAACGGTCGAAGGTTTCAAACATCCACTGAACCTTCTCATAGGCATATTCGCGCACGGCAGCCTTCACGTCCTCGCCGGGCAGCTGGAGCGGGAACTCCTTCTTTGCCACGCCGATCTCGGCCTTGATGCCCTCGATGAAGGCAACGATCTTCTTAATCTCCTCGTGTGCAAAGAGGATCGCGCCCAGCATGACCTCCTCGCTCACTTCCTTGGCGCCTGCCTCCACCATCAGCACAGCCTCGCTGGTGCCGGCAACGGTCAGGTTCATCAGGGAAACCTCGCGCTGCTCCACGGTGGGGTTAACGATGTATTCGCCATCGATGTAGCCAATGTTCACTGCACCAATGGGGCCTGCCCACGGAATCTCAGAGATGGACAGCGCGGCGGAAGCGCCGATCATGGCGGGGATATCGGGGATATTATCCTGCTCAACGGACATAACGGTGGCAACCACGGATACGTCGTGCCGCATTCCCTTGGGGAACAGGGGACGCAGGGGACGGTCGATTAGGCGGCTGGTCAAAATAGCCTTCTCCGCCGGGCGACCCTCGCGGCGGTTCCAAGAGCCGGGAATGTGACCCACGGAATAGAGCTTCTCTTCAAAATCCACGCTCAGGGGGAAGAAATCGATGCCCGGACGCGGGGTTTCCGCGACGGTTGCAGTCACCAGCACGCAGGTATCGCCATAGCGCACGAAGGCGGCGCCGCTTGCCTGCTCTGCATACTTGCCAAATTCCAGCGTGAACTCTCTGCCGCCCAGTTCTATGGAATATGCCTTGAAATCCATTGTTTTTGCCCTCCTTGGGTTCTTTGCTTATATCTTTTTATTATTGTTGCCGTGTTGCTTGCTTTGCCGAGGCAACCATGCCTGTCCGCCCCGGATAGCTCCAAGCCTGCCTTGGCAGGCGCTTCCCTTCTGCGTACAGACGCACGCCTGCGAAAGCAGTTTTCGCATCCTAGCGTCCATACGCAGATTTGCAAACGCGCCGCCGCCAATTTTCTCGGCGACGGCGCGAACGAATCACCTATAATTGTGCCGTTCCCGCGAATTACTTGCGCAGGCCGAGCTTTGCGATCAGAGCACGATAGGCTTCGATATCGG
>CAYWLE010000318.1:0-1431 GCA_964458825.1 uncultured Oscillospiraceae bacterium
CTCAGACCCAGAGCGGCGACGGCTTCGTATACGCCGTTGATGAAGTTCAGGTCGTAGGTGGAGTTTTCATCGTGCAGCAGGATAACGCCGAGCTTCACATCGCTGATCTCAGCAGAAGCGGTGATGGTCAGGGCGCTCAGGCACAGCACCAGAGTAAGCAGCAGAGCCAGATACTTTTTCATGATGGTTGTCCTCCTCGGTTCGTTTGTGTTTTCGTTCAGTATGCTCCGTATAATGCCCGCCTATGAGGAAAGCATCCGGCCAGAAAAACCGAACATTCCCTCAAGACTTCGCCGCCATTATACCCTTTTTGCCGCCGAAAAGCAAGCCACTTTACAAAATATTTCGACTAGGTCGCAAATCTTCGTTCGGATTTTTCATGAACTTCCGATTCTCTGCGCATTTTGGAAACCTTGCCGGATTTTGAGGAAAAATGGGCGGCTGGCTGTAGCCTATGATATCTGCCACACAGCGGAAACGCTTCTAATTCTATTCTATATGAAGCACAATAAATCTGTCCTACCTACTTTTTTATTGCAGGTATTCAACAGATATAATAGATATGATCATGCCCTTTCAAATGCTTTCCAACCGCTGTTGACATACATTTTATCCCCTGCCAAAACCCACCATCTCCAAATTGCATATTTTGACCACGCCTGCGAACAATAGGAAGGCCTGAAAAAGCGAGGCAGGAGCCAAATCGGCGCGATCGCCAAGGCAAGCGCCCTCGAACCGGGCATGAGTTGAAGTTAAGGAGAGATCCACATGAGAGCTACAGGCATAGTACGCAGGATCGACGAGCTTGGCCGCGTCGTCATTCCAAAGGAGATCCGCCGCACACTGCGCATCCGTGAAGGCGACCCGTCACAGATAACATGGACGCAGTCGGAAAAGTTCTGTTTCGGTATGTTGGATTTGGCCAAACGCATGGGATGGTAGTTGTACATACTGGCGAAAAACCATGGGATGATCGTGAAAATTCAGGAGGGGTAAAAACTATGAAAAAGCTCATTTCTTGTCAGTTTAATATGGATAACTGCTTCGTAGAGTTGAAATTTTCAGACAGCAGTATGATTGCCATCGATACCATCGCCGTGGATAATCAGGTGGTGGACACCATGTACCAACGATCAGAACTGGACTGGTTGATTTATAATAAGCCGCTGGAATATGCCCAGCTCGTCCTCGCCGGTGACTTGGAGGGATACCTGAAAGGCACGCCGGAATATCGGCTGATGGATTGAGGGAATAGGACACACGCCCACCGGTCATTACGATTGGTGGGCGTTGTTAATTTCAAGCGGATCAAGCCATAGTGCAAATATATCAGTAGACTATCACTATAGTGATATAAATTTGTTGACAGACTGTCGCTTTGGTGATACAATAAATGTGAACTACCGGAGGTGAATGAAAATGGAACAACAG
>CAYWLE010000319.1:0-1397 GCA_964458825.1 uncultured Oscillospiraceae bacterium
ATTGTACACAGCCTTGAGCATCAGCTCCGGGCCGCAGGCATAGGTATAGCTATAATCCATGCCCCGCATCGCGTCGGTCACAAAGCCCTTCACGCCGTAGCTGCCGTCCACGGTGGTCACGCTGACCTCCGCGCCCAGCTTCTTAAATTCATCCTCATAGAAAACCTCAGCCTTCGTATTGAAGCCAAGGATCACCCGCACCTGCTTGCCCTCCGCCAGCAGGCGCTCGGCGGCGAGGTACATTGGCGGCACGCCGGCGCCTCCGCCAATGAGCAGCGGTCTTTCCCCCGATTTGCTCAGGTCATAGCCGTTGCCAAGACCGGTGAGGATATCCAGCCTCATCCCTTCTGGATAGCCAGCCATTGCCTGCGTACCCTGACCGACGATCTTGTAGATGATCCTGAGATTCTCCCCGTCCGCATGGCACACGGATATGGGTCTGCGCAGGTAGAAGCCATCCAGCTTCAATTGCACAAACTGGCCGGGGTTGCAGTCCGATGCATCGCCGCGCAGGTTCATTTCATACACATTTTCGTTCAGCGCCCGGTTGGAGGCGATTTCGAAGATGCTTTGCTGCATTTCTTACTCCTTTGCCTGTATTGAGCTGCACGGCGACGCCTGCCGCCGTGCAGCCCGATGCGTTTAATCCTTATCGATGGTAGAGATGGAGAAGGTGGTTTCCTCCAGCACGTCCAGCAGCACGCGCACGGTATCCAGAGAGGTGAACACATTTACATTGTTCTCAACCGACAGGCGGCGGATCATGAAGCCGTCACGCGCCTGATTCATGCTGCCAAGGTCGCGGGTATTGATCACGTAGGCGATGTGACCCTGCCGCAGCGCATCCGGGATATCCTCGCTGCCATCACTGATCTTCTTCAGCACGCGGGTCTTGATGCCATGCTCGCGCAGGAAGTTCGCGGTGCCCTCGGTGGCCTCGATGTTGAAGCCGATATTATAGAACCTCTTGATCAGCGGCAGAGCCTCGTCCCGATCCTTCTGCGCGATGGTTACCAGCACCGTGCCATAGTTTTGCAGGCTCATGCCGGATGCCTGCAAAGCCTTGTAGAGTGCGCGGTAGAGCTTATCGTCATAGCCGATCGCCTCGCCGGTGGACTTCATCTCCGGGCTGAGGTAGGTATCCAGACCGCGGATCTTTGCAAAGGAGAATACCGGCACCTTTACATAGTGGCGCTTCTTCTCAGCAGGATAGAGATCGAATATGCCCTGCTCCTTCAGGCTCTTGCCGAGGATCACGTTGGTTGCAATGTCTGCCAGAGAGTAGCCCGTCGCCTTGGACAGGAAGGGCACGGTGCGGCTGGAGCGGGGGTTCACCTCGATGATGAACACATTGTCGTTTCTATCCACGATGAACTGGATATTGTAAAGACCCACGA
>CAYWLE010000320.1:0-1396 GCA_964458825.1 uncultured Oscillospiraceae bacterium
CCGAAGAAGGCGTGTTTGACTGCGTTGGCGGCATCAACTGCGGCACCGTTACCTCCCAGCTGGCTGCGGACGTGATCGATTCCCGCGTATACTAATTCACGGCTTTACCAACAGATAAGGGCTGCTTTTTAGCAGCCCTTTCCACAGGGCGGACAGGCGTTTGCCTCCGCCCTGTATTCGTATTAAGGAGGGAAAACTCTTGCCGCAGAACAACATACTGGAAATGCGTGGCATTGAAATCCAGTTTCCCGGCGTAAAGGCGCTCGACAAGGTGGATTTCGACCTGCGCGCAGGCGAGGTACACGCGCTGCTTGGCGAAAACGGCGCTGGCAAATCCACGCTGATCAAGTGTCTGACCGGCGTAAATAAGATGGATGCAGGCACCATCAGGCTCAACGGAAAGGAGATCCGACCCACCAGCCCGCAGCAGGCGATCGACGAAGGCATCTCTACGGTGTTCCAGGAGATCAACCTGTGCCCCAATCTGACGGTGGCCGAGAATATCTTCGTGGGTCGCCAGCCCATGAAGCACGGCTCCATCAACTGGCGCGAGATCAACCGCCGCGCCGAGGAGCTGATGGCGCGCTTCCATCTGGATATTGATGTGACTCGTCCCCTATCCTACTATTCCACGGCAGTTCAGCAGATGGTTTCCATCGCACGCGCCGTGGATATTCAGGCGAAGATACTGATACTGGATGAGCCCACCTCCTCGCTGGATGAAAACGAGGTGCAGCTGCTCTTCTCCGTTATGCGAGAGCTGAAGGCGAGCGGCATGGGCATCATCTTCATCACCCACTTCTTGGATCAGATCTATGCCATTTCCGATCGCATGACCATACTGCGCAACGGCCAGCTGGTGGGCACCTACAATGTAGAGGACATCAGCAAGCTGGAGCTGGTTACGAAGATGGTTGGCAAGGATATGGACGTTATCTTCAACCTGCACCGCAAGCCCGTGGCTGCCGATGCGGATTACACCATCAAGGCGGAGAAGATCGGCGTGCCGGGCAAGGTAGAGGAGATCACCATAGAGATCAAAAAGGGCGAGCTGATGGGCTTTGCAGGTCTGCTTGGTTCCGGCAGAACCGAAACTGCCGAGATGATCTTCGGCGCCACGCCATCCTCGAAGGGTACGATCCAGATCAACGGCAAAAAGGTGGATATCAAGAATCCCCACACAGCCATCGCCAACCGCATTGCCTTCTGCCCTGAGGACAGAAAGCGCGACGGCATCATTGGCGACCTGTCCATCCGTGAAAACATCATGCTGGCCATGCAGGCGCGCAAGGGATTTTTGCATCCCATGAGCCGCGCCGAGCAGCAGGCGCTGGCGGATAAATACATCAAGGCGCTTGCCATTGCCACCCCGGACGCAGACAAGAAGATCGGCGAG
>CAYWLE010000321.1:0-1390 GCA_964458825.1 uncultured Oscillospiraceae bacterium
CGTTCGTCCTGCGTTTCAAATGGCGGTAGATGATGATTTGCTGCGAAGGAAATAGGCGTATATTCACCTTCGCCGCGCATCTTTGCCGCAGAGAAACGGAAGATGCCGGGAGTTGTAAAAGGGAAGAACAGAGACATTTTTACAACTCGCCCTACAACATTCAAGAAAATCCCCTGCTGTTTGGAAAAAAGAGCAGGGGAATATGCGACCATATAATGCAGAAAACTACGAAACTAAATCAAAACGAGGTGAATAAGAGATGATTAAAATACTTTTTATCTGCCACGGCAACATTTGTCGGTCGCCGATGGCGGAGTTTATCATGAAGGATTTGGTGCGCAGGCTTGGCTTAGATGGCAGGTTTATGGTTGCTTCGGCGGCAACCAGCGCGGAGGAGATCGGCAATCCGGTGTATCCGCCGGCGCGGCGGGAGCTGGCTAGCCACGGCATTTCCTGCAAGGGTAAGACGGCGCGGCAGGTGACGCGGCGTGACTACGAGGAATACGACCATCTGGTTGTGATGGAGCAGTACAATCTTCGCAACCTGCGGCGGATCATAGCAGAGGATCCAGACGGCAAGATCGCGCTGCTGATGCAGTTTGCCGGGCGGAACGAGGACATTGAGGATCCGTGGTACAGCGGCAATTTCAGCAAGGTTTATGCCCAGATCGAGGAGGGCTGCCGCGCCATGCTGGAGCAGCTGAGATAAAAAACAGAGGATGGAGCCACTCGTTCAGCGGGTGGCTCCATCCTTAAAAATAGTTATATATTCACCTAATGCCAGAGGCATCGCCATGGTTAGCCAGACAGGCAAAGGACGCTGGTTCGGTGAATAACTGACGATTTTTGAGCTTGACGGTGATTGGTCTGTGATTGGTCTGCGGTTGGCTTGGGATGGGTCGAGGCTTGGTTGCTTGGGACTGATTTTGCTTACTTCAGCGCAGCAGACGAAGGCTGCCGATGAAGGGAAGCTCGCAGACGCGATCATTGCTCAGCAGCTGCGCCATGCACAGCACCCCCACGATGAGCAGCGCCACGCCGGCAAGCCCGCCGATGAGGCTGAATACCCAGCCGACGAGGGGAATATCGCCCAGCACGCCGAAGAGCAGCCGGAGCAGAACCTGCACGATCAGCAGCAGCAGCCCCTGATTGGCGCAGTACCTGCCCAGCGGCGAGGACTTGCACTGGATCAGCGGCAGAAAGAAGACGAGGTAGCCTAGCGCCGCCCAAGTGCGGTTGCGGGCAAGATCCTCCTGAGAGAAGTTTCTGTCATCCATGAAAAAACCTCCTTACATCGCTTGACTTGCATCGCATAACAAAGCTTTATCTCTGCGCGTCCCTCCGTTTTTTGGAAGAGGCGCGCTTGTTGGCTCAGTTCAGATCGATATAC
>CAYWLE010000322.1:0-1388 GCA_964458825.1 uncultured Oscillospiraceae bacterium
GCCTGAATGAAGTTGATGATGTTGGTCATGGCGCGGTAGGGCATGGCGGCGGTGATATCGCCCGCAACAGCGTCCGGCAGGGTGGGCTTTACATTGGACTGCGCCAGCTCCTTCTGCCACGTGCGCTTACCATCGAGTATATCGCCAAAGCGCTGCACCAGTATGTGACCCGCGCCCAGCATGTTGGTCAGTTCGCCAACCTTCTGCGCATAGGCGATGGGCTGGTTGAAGGGCACGGAGAAATTGTGGCTGCACAGTATAGACAGGTTGGTATTGTTGGACTTGATATCCTTATAGGAATGGCCGTTGACCACGGCGAGGTTATTATCATAATTTTCTTGGCTTACGAAACCGCCGGGGTTCTGGCAGAAGGTGCGCACCTTATTCTTGAAGGGCTTGGGATAGCCAATGAGCTTGGATTCATAGAGCACCTCGTTGACCTTCTCCATAATCTCATTGCGGCACTCCACGCGAACGCCGATATCCACGGTGCCGGGCTGGTGGGCAATGTTATGCTCCGCGCATATGCGCTCCAGCCAGTCTGCGCCGCGACGGCCGGTGGCAACCACGGTGCGGTCGGCAAGGATCTCCATCTCCTGACCCTTAAGCGTCACCTGCACGCCCTTGCACACGCCGTTTTCCAGAATCAGGTTGCCGCACTCGCAGCCGAAGAGGATCTCCACGCCGTTATTGATGAGGTACTGCTCGATGGCGTAATAGATGTTCTGAGCCTTTTCTGTACCCAAATGGCGAATCGGGCAATCCACCAGCTTCAGACCCGCCTGAATGGCGCGGGTACGGATGCGCTTTACCTCCTCGCTGTTGCCGATACCCTCGATATGGGTATCCGCGCCGAACTCAAGATAGATGGAATCGGTATAATCGATTGTTTCCTGCGCCTTGCCTTCACCGATGAGGCTGGGCAGATCGCCGCCAACCTCGTAGGACAGGCTCAGCTTACCATCAGAAAAAGCGCCTGCGCCGGAGAAGCCGGTGGTGATGTGGCAGTAGGGCTTGCAGTTCACGCACTGCTGGGTCTTTGCCTTGGGGCAGCGGCGGTTCTCGATGGCAGCGCCCTTTTCGCAGATTACGATCTTCTGCTTGCTGCCCTTGCGGATCATTTCAAGCGCGGTAAAGATGCCAGCCGGGCCGGCGCCGATAATGACAACGTTGGTTTGCATGTTTTTCTCTCCTTTGATCGCAGGGATACAGGTCGCACGGATAAAACAAGTTATGGATCGTCCGCTCCGTGACGATCCATTCAATATCATACATTCAATATCATATTCAATGTCTTATAGTGTATGAGCCGTCAAGACCCATGCTTCATTATACAATTTATTTTCGCTTTTGTCAACGCACAGACGTTTCCACCGCCATTTACAGGT
>CAYWLE010000323.1:0-1375 GCA_964458825.1 uncultured Oscillospiraceae bacterium
ATGTCAACCCCGGCGACAAGGAGGCAGAGGAGCGCTTCAAGGAGATCAACGAGGCATATCAAGTGCTTTCCAATCCGCAGAAGCGCGCCCAGTACGATCAGTTTGGTCATGATGGTCCGCAGGGCTTTGGCGGCGGTGGTTACAGCGATTTCAGCGGCTTTGGCGGCGGCGGCTTCGGAGGCTTTGAGGATATCTTCTCCAGCTTCTTTGGCGGCGGCGGAGCCTCCGGCGCGCGCAGGAACGGCCCCGTGCCGGGCGATGATCTGCGCTATGATATTACCATCACGCTGGACGAGGCGGCGTTTGGCTGCGAGAAGGAGATCAACCTTGTGCGGGACGAGGAATGTCCCGAGTGCAAGGGCAGCGGCGCCAAGCCCGGCAGCAAGGTGGATACCTGCCCAACCTGCAATGGCACGGGTCAGGAGCGGGTGGTGCAGAATACCCCCTTTGGACGGATTCAGAACGTGCGCACCTGCTCGAAATGCCGGGGCACGGGCAAGATCATAAACGAGCCTTGCACCAAATGCCACGGCAGGGGCAAGATCCGCGTGAGCAAGAGAAAGATGGTGAAGGTTCCCGCAGGCATAGACGATGGACAGGTGCTTACCATACGCGGTCAGGGCGGTCTGGGCGAGCGCGGCGGCCCAAACGGCGATCTGCTGCTGGTGGTGAGCGTGCGCAAGCACAAGCTGTTCCAGAGGGAGGGAGATAACCTTTACATCGAGTTCCCAATGACCTTCACGCAGGCGGCGCTCGGCGCGGAGCTGGACGTGCCCACGCTGCGCAAGCCGGTGAAGTATGCCTTCCCCGAGGGCACCCAGCCCGGGCAGGTATTCTGCATCAAGGGCGAGGGCGTGACGAAGCTGCGGGGCAATGGTCGCGGCGACCTGTATGTTACCGCTGCGGTGGAGATTCCCCGCAAGCTGACCGAGAAGCAGAAGGAGCTGCTGCGCCAGTTTGACGGCAGCGCTACGGGCAACCAGTATGAAAAGAAGAAGAGCTTCTTTGACAGAGTTAAGGACGCCTTTACTTGATATTTCACACGAAAAATACTATAATGGATGCGGTGGGGAGCTTCTCCGCCGTATTCTCATTTTTTGCGAGGGTTTGCTCAATGACGGATATGACCAATATGGATTGGATGGAAGTGACGGTGCTGACCACCACGGCTGGCGCGGACATGATTTCGCAGCTGCTGATGGATGCGGGCAGCAGCGGTACGATGATAGAGGATAAGAACGACGTGGCGCTCAACCAGCGGCCCGAGGGTCAGTGGGACATCATTGACGAAGCCATCGCCAAGCGCATTGGCGACGATGTGAAGGTGACGGGCTACTATGAGGCGGATGCAGAGCTGAACGACCGAGTGCGGCTG
>CAYWLE010000324.1:0-1374 GCA_964458825.1 uncultured Oscillospiraceae bacterium
ATCCGGCTGCGCCACATACAATTCATCGATATCCACGCCCAGCTTCTCTGCATACACGGGATCCAGCGCGTGCTCCGCATCGATAAAGGCTGCGGTGCCGCCCATCTTCTGCGCCTCCGCCACGCAATGCAGCGCAACCGTGGTCTTACCAGAGGACTCCGGCCCATATATCTCTATAATGCGGCCCTTGGGCAGGCCGCCTACGCCCAAGGCAAAATCCAGCTGAAGGGAGCCGGTGGGAATGACCTCCACCTGCATCTTCTCTGCCGCGTCGCCCAGACGCATGACCGAGCCCTTGCCAAAATCCTTCTCTATCTTGCCCAGCGCAATCTCCAGCGCCTTTTTGCGATCATCGCCAAACTTCTGCGCTGCCGCGCCCTTGGCGGGCTTTTTTTCTGCTGCCATTTATTTCTACCTCCATGGGTGATTTGCTGTAATGTATTATAACACAGATTTGCCCGCATTACTATCGAACATATGTTTATTTTTTGTGGGAAGGGCAAGCAAAAGCGCGGTCAACGCCTTGACAGCGCGCCGCGCCCTTGCTTCATGCTCTATTTGGCTTAGTAAACGGAGGTATACCTAGAGGATACCCAGCCGATGGTTCCCTCGAACTGCACCTTATACCAAGTGACGCCGCGGCTATCCTTGGAGCTTTTCTCAAGATAGACGGCGGAATCACCCTCGCGGAACACGCACAGCTTCTTGCCGCTGAGGCTGGGATAATCGCGGATGTAGCTCTGGCCGTCATCGGCAATAACCTCGCGGTCGTAGCTATCCTCCTCGCCGAGGATGGTATAGCGGGAGGATACCCAGCCGGTGGTTCCATCATATTCAACCTTATACCACGGCACGCCGCGGTTATCCACGCTGGTCTTGCCCATATATTCGGCAAGCTCATCCTCATGCAGCACGGTAAGAGCCTTGGCATCGAGGCTGGGACTCTTGCGGATGTAGGTCTGCTGACCATCGAGCACCTGCACATACACAGTGCCATGGAGCTGGCAATACTTGGAGGATACCCAAGCATAATCGCCATCGAAATCCACCCGATACCAAACCACGCCGCGATCATCCACGCTGCTCTTATTTTCGTAGCTGAGGGTATCGCCCTTATGGATGGTGCCGATATCCTTATAGCCCAGACCGGGACCAGAGCGCACATTGGCGGACGCCTGCGCCTCGATATAGCCGCTGGCAAGGGCAGAGCCAAGCAGCAGGGAGATCAGCAGCAGCACCGCTGTGAGAACCATAATGCGTTTCTTCATGATTAAAACGCCTCCTAAAAATAAACTTAGTTTCCTATATTACATTTATTTTACTCCAGCTCCCACTTTCTGTCAATAGCAATGGCATGCCAAGCAATAAGTTTCC
>CAYWLE010000325.1:0-1352 GCA_964458825.1 uncultured Oscillospiraceae bacterium
GGATCCACCTGAACGCCGAGTATCCCTTCAACCTGAAGGGCATCCTCTACTTCCCCAAGCTTAAGAACGAGTTCAGCGCCAACGAGGGCGTGATCAAGCTTTACAACAATCAGGTGTTCGTGGCGGACAACATCAAGGAGGTCATCCCTGAGTTCCTTATGCTGCTCAAGGGCGCTATCGACTGTCCCGACCTGCCGCTGAACGTGTCCCGTTCCTTCCTGCAGAACGACGGCTACGTCAAGAAGATGTCCGCCTACATTACCCGCAAGGTTGCCGACCGCCTCACCAGCGAGTTCAATACCAAGCGTGAGGATTACCAGCGCTACTGGGACGATATCCATCCCTTCGTGAAGTACGGCTGTATCAAGGATGCAAAGTTCTACGAGCGCATGAAGAAGGCGATCATTTACAAGACCACCGACGGCAAGTATATGACGCTGGACGAATATGCCGCAGCCAACTGCGATGGCGAGGAGCGCGTGGTTTACTATGCCTCCGATGAGAAGCGTCAGGCACAGATGATCGCCATGTACAATGCGCAGGAGAAGGACGTGGTTCTGCTCAATACGCTGATCGACACCAACTTCATCTCCTTCCTTGAGTATGACGCCGGCGAGGAGAAGCTGTCCTTCAAGCGCGTGGACGCCGCAGCCGATGGTCTTACTGAGGATGGCGAGGTAAACGAGGACGTGCGCAAGGCTCTGGAGGAGCGCTTCCGCACCGCCACCGGCGATAAGGAGCTTGCCCTTGAGATGAAGCCCTTCAAGGCAGAGGAAGCCATCGCCATGATCACCGTGGACGAGCAAAACCGCCGCTTTACCGAGATGAGCGCACGCTGGGGCATGGGCGATATGAAGCTGCCGGAGAAGCGCACGCTGGTGCTCAACAGCAAGCATCCTTTGGTTGCTTGGCTGGAAAAGAGCGAGGACGTCGAGCTGAGCCGCGATGTATGCGCACAGATTGCTGACCTTGCCGAGATGGCGCGCCAGCCTCTCGTTGCCGAGCGTATGGTGGATTTCCTGCGCCGCAGCAACCAGCTGCTGACGAAGGTCATTGCAAAATAAGCATACAGCACACAAAGAAAACACCAACCGGTTTCATAGCCGGGTGGTCGTAAAACAGTGAATCCTCCGTATGGTTCAGATCATACGGAGGATTTGCTTATGTCTAATCTGCAAACCTGTTGGCGGTGAACAGCATTTTATGCTGTTTGCGGACGGCAAGTCCACAGGGGATAACCGCTTTAGCGGCGCAAGGGGGTGTAGCCACCTTGACGGAACGAAGTGACCGGGCATTTGAGGTCAAGCAGTTTTCTTCTGCTGACAGAGAATGAAGCTCCGCAGGACGCACGA
>CAYWLE010000326.1:0-1344 GCA_964458825.1 uncultured Oscillospiraceae bacterium
GGGCAAAGCGATCCACGTAAACCGGCAAATGTCCGGCGAGCATGGCGCGCCTTAGAGGTAAGACCTGCCGGATCAAAATTTCTTCCGAGAGGGTTAGTAGTGGGGAGGCAGAGTCCTTATGAGCGAACGCCCCAGCAGGCGAGTGTGGGGTCAAAGACCAGGTCAGGCGTTCGGACTGCATTTTTATGCAATTCTCCTCTGCTTAGATGCACAAGGCTTTATAGAAGCTAAGCCGATATCCCGAGTGGGATATCGGCTCCTTCTTTTGGTTGTGCAGGGAAGGAAAAGCTCTTCGATTCTTGCTCTGTGCTTCTTTACTGACCTACGCTGCTTGAATTTGCGCAATTGCTGAAGCTGTTTACAGGAATCAGTTTGCGGTTCTTCGCATCGAAGTCGAATACATGCCAAACGTTGCCCCGGCCAGAGGTGGGTACATGGTATTCGGCAATCTGCGTGTCACCCATGTAAACACGCACCCTTGCACCGGAATTGGCGAGGTAGCTTCCATTTACAAGTCCTTTGTTTGTATAATCATGCACATAGAAGCGATAGGTACCGTTGTTGGTCATGTTGTATACCGTAGTGGTTTCCGGGCCATAGGAGGATATGTCATCCACATCAAGGAATGCGCGACGGACGCCGCCATAGCTGTAGTTCATATCATTCCAATAGGTGTGGAAGCTGCCGCCATTCACGCCCGGTCCGCGAAGGTGGGAATCCAAATCGCTGGGCGTGGCGCCCCAAGTGAGTATGATGCGCATATCGCCAAGCTCATAGCTGCTCTGACCATTGGGATTCAGCACGCCATGCCAGTTCAGGTTATCGTTCTTGGTTACGGCGATGTTGAAGTGTGCGGTGGTATAGCCGGTGCATTCCATCACGACGGTGTAGTTGCCCAGCGGCAGGGTATTGATCGAGTAGCCGCCATTGCGATCGGTCGTCTTGCTGGCAATCTTTGAACCGCTAGTGGTATTCCAGCCCTTGTAGAAGCTGAGCTTTACGCCGGAAATAGGCTGACCGGTGACGGAATTGGTGATGGTTCCGCCAACCTTGCCGGGCTTGTCATTTTCCTTGCCCTGAACCAACAGGTAGGTTTGCAGGAAAATGACTTGGCTCTCACCCACGGTTTCATAGCTTTCGAAGCTGAGATAGCCGCTGGCAGAGGTGCGCACGCGATAGGTTCCCGGCTCGATGACGGCGGTATACTGTCCGTTCGAATCGGAGTAAAGCGTCTTCACCAGCTTATTAGTGCGATTGTCAAAAATCTCGATCTTTGCGCCGGTGATATACTGGCTGCGGTTGTCTGCCTTTGCCACAGTACCCTTGATGGTTGCAAGCTTATTC
>CAYWLE010000327.1:0-1314 GCA_964458825.1 uncultured Oscillospiraceae bacterium
ATGTCGCATATGCATTCAGCGATGTGGCAGCTATTTTCCCCATCACTCCCTCTTCTCCCATGGCAGAAGTAGCGGATGAATGGGCCGCCAACGGCCGTACCAACCTGTTCGGCCAGACCGTTCGCGTTTCCGAAATGCAGTCTGAGGCCGGTGCAGCCGGCGCTGTTCACGGCTCCCTCGCCGCAGGCGCGCTGACCACCACCTTCACCGCATCTCAGGGACTGCTGCTGATGATCCCCAACATGTATAAGATCAGCGGCGAGCTGGTTCCCTCCGTATTCCATGTATCCGCACGTGCGCTGGCCTATCATGCGCTGAGCATCTTCGGCGACCATTCCGACGTTATGGCCTGCCGCCAGACCGGCTTTGCAATGTTGGCGTCCAACTCCGTTCAGGAAGCAACCGACATGGCTCTGGTTGCCCACCTGTCCACCATCAAGTCCTCCGTGCCCTTCCTGCACTTCTTTGATGGTTTCCGCACCAGCCATGAAATTCAGAAGATCGACGCCATTGATCCCAAGAACGGCTATGAGGAGATCAAGCACCTGGTTGACTGGGCAAAGATCAAGGCATTCCGTGATGCCGGCCTGAACCCCGATCATCCCCATCAGCAGGGCACCGCTCAGAACCCCGATATCTACTTCCAGGGCCGTGAAGCCGCCAACAAGTATTATGAGGCGACTCCCGATATCGTGGCCGAGGTTATGGAGCAGGTTGGCGAGCTGACCGGCCGCCACTACAAGCCCTTCGATTATGTCGGCGCTGCCGATGCTGAGCGCGTGATCATCGCCATGGGCTCCGGCTGCGATGCCATCGAGGAAACCATCAATTACCTCGCCGCCAAGGGCGAGAAGCTGGGTCTGGTGAAGGTGCATCTCTATCGCCCCTTCTCCATGAAGTATTTCATGCAGGCCATCCCCGCCAGCTGCAAGAAGATCGCCGTGCTGGATCGCACCAAGGAATCCGGCTCTCTGGGCGAGCCTCTGTATCTGGACGTATGCTCCGCGCTGCTTGAGGCAGGCCGCACCGATATCAAGGTTGTCGGCGGTCGCTATGGTCTGGGCTCCAAGGAGTTCAACCCCACCATGGTCAAGGCTGTGTACGATAACCTCTCCAAGGCCGAGCCGAAGAACCACTTCACCGTGGGCATCAACGACGACGTGACCAACACCAGCCTCGAGCTGGGCGAAACTGTGGACGCCGCTCCCGCAGGCACCGTATCCTGCATGTTCTATGGTCTGGGCTCTGACGGTACCGTCGGCGCCAACAAGAACTCCATCAAGATCATCGGTGACCACACCGACAAGTATGTTC
>CAYWLE010000328.1:0-1294 GCA_964458825.1 uncultured Oscillospiraceae bacterium
ATACGAGTCAGAGTCGTAGGTGCTACCATTACACAATTCGGCAATCTGTCAACCGGACACACGCTTTAGAGCGGCGCACCCGACCGACGCATATTATTATACGACGGAAACCAGCGATTGTCAACCCTATTTTGCGATTTTATATCCATTTAACCTTTGGTACAGAAACTAAATTATCGAATTAAATCTTAGTAAATTATACAAAAATACTTGCAAGCTGGTTAAAAGCGATGTATGCTATAAAAAGCAGTCGTGCCGCTTCAAGGCGCGCATTAAAGGGGATCAAGAAGATGAAAGCTGTCAACATCAAACTCTCTCTGGCGGAAAACGTCAAATTCTTCGTCAACATTGCCAATAAGTATCCCTACGATGTAGACCTGCGCGTAGGCCGCCACGTGGTGGATGGAAAATCTATTCTGGGCATCTTCAGCCTCGATCTTTCCAAGCCCATTACCTTGGAGGTTTACTCCGATCATTGCGATGATCTGATGGAGGAGCTCAAGCCCTTCATCATTGGCTAAGCTCCCTGCAAAAGCGCTTCGGTATTCGCCGGAGCGCTTTTGCTATGCTCGGGGGTACGCTCGGGGACTCCGTCCCCGAACCCCCTTTCTATGGGGCGCTGCCCCATGCCCCGCTCAAGGGTGTGACACCCTTGAGAATCCCCACATAGCGTGCTGCGCACGCTGGGAGATAAATTTATATTATTCAAAACCTGTGCTGGTACAGCACGGGTTATGTGAGGGGGGCAGGGGAAATCATTTCCCCTGCCGGGGTTTCAGGGGTGGAACCCCTGAACGTCTCCCCTGAACGTCTCCCCTGAACGTCTCCCTCGACGTCTCCCCCCCTCCATAAGTTACATTTCTGTGTCTGCGCACGGCGGAAAAAGCCCGCCGAGCACCGGCCGTGCGGTCTTTTAACAGTCAAATTTCTGTTCGGAAAATACGCACTTATTCCATGAAATCGTGTTCTTTGTCATAAATCCGTCATATATTTATCCACAGACCTTGGTATCTTTCTTCATTTTTTCCGGCAAAAAAACCGACCTTGGTCTGCGTTAACCAAAACCCAACCATCCAAAATCCGCTAAATGTACCAGTTTCTTCCTATTTATATGGTGCTTTGCTTTTGACGAAATTATGGCGAAAAACCAGCGCCCTGCTTCATAATTCTCCGAAATTAGACTTTGTTGTGAATTCAAAATTATATCTCATAATTTTTGCAGATAGCAATTGACGTAGCTGGGATTTCGTGGTAGAATACTGTTGTATCGGGATATAGGTAGGTCGGTGTCGCC
>CAYWLE010000329.1:0-1284 GCA_964458825.1 uncultured Oscillospiraceae bacterium
GGATCTTCTGAGCCAGAGCAACCATTGCCTGACCTGCCAGTGCGGGATCCCACAGGGTCAGATACTGCACGGCGCCGGACTTGAGCAGCTCAGCATTATCGCCAGGCATGCCGGTACCAGCGGTGAACACCTTGCCGGAGAGACCCAGCTCTTCGATTGCGCGGGCAACGCCGGGAGCATCGAAGGAAGAGGTACCCATGATGCCCTTCAGATCGGGATACTTCTTGAACAGCTCCTTGGCTACGTTGTAG
The DNA here is from genome assembly GCA_964458825.1 of uncultured Oscillospiraceae bacterium. GTDB lineage: Bacteria > Bacillota > Clostridia > Christensenellales > Aristaeellaceae > SFTH01. The sequence goes on from CAYWLE010000329.1 coordinate 252, forward strand.
GCGGTATCGCCATTATCGTGGGATTCTACGCGGGGCTCAGCCTCGAGCAGGGTCATGTTCGGATACTTCTCGGTGGCCTGCTTCACGCCGCCGTCTGCCCACTCATTGTGGGAGCCGTTGGTCAGGTCGGCAACCATGGTGGTGTAGAGGCCTTCCTCGCCCATTGCTGCGGCAAGGTTGTCCATGATGAATGCGCCGTAGAGCTCGTTGTTGAAGGCTTCGATGTCGTAATCCACATTCTCGAGGGCAGCGCCTTCGTGAGCGATTACAACGATGCCGGCTTCGCGAGCAGCCTTGAGGGCGGGCTCGATGGACTCGATATCAACCGGAACCACGCAGATGGCGTCAACGCCCTGCGCTACCAGATCCTGAACCAGCTGAGCCTGAAGGGTGGCGTCGATTTCGGCAGTGCCCTTCTGATAGATGGTATCCTCGGTGTGAGCGGCGGCATACTCGTCAACGCCGGTCTTCATGCGAACGAACCAGGGGTTGGATGCATCCTTCGGCACCACAACGATCTCCCATGCCAGCGCAGGCACGCAGGAGAGCAGCAGAACCATAGCCATTACAAGTGCAAGAACTTTCTTCATTAGGATATACCTCCTTTTATTTATCTCACTTCCCCCTTCAGGGAAGTAAAACACGATGCTCAGGAACCCAGCATAAGCCTTGCAATATAAAATCTGAAGCGCCGCATATCCGCTCCAGAGAAAATCATTTGCGCTGCTGTTTTCCATCTCTTAATGAACATAACTATTATACCACAATGCATCTACAATTTCAATTCTTTTTTACAGAAAATCCAATTCTTTTTTGCGTTTTTGCCTTTACACACGGCTTCTGTGCGGCTTACGAGGCAGAAGGATAAAAAGCCCCCGCTGCGAAATGCAGCGAGGGCTCGAATCAGCTTTCCAGACCCGATCAGATCTCCAGATAGGAGTCGGAATAGAGGGTGTGGTTCTTGAAGATATCGCAGGTCTTGATGGTTTCCATCAGGCGCAGGTCGTTGGGGTTGACGATAGCAGAGGTCAGA
>CAYWLE010000330.1:0-1282 GCA_964458825.1 uncultured Oscillospiraceae bacterium
CCTGTGCGGCATGCCGGTGCTGATCGCGGAGGAGGAATCGCTGCGCCAAATTTCTGCAAGCCTTCATCCCAGCGAGCTTCACAGGCTCAGCTATGGCGTGCTTGGCAGCGGCGGCAGCCTGCACTGCTTTTCTCCGGACGGCGTGTGGCTGGCCGCAGGCGGAGGCTGGCGACGCGCACCCCAGTGCCGGGTGGCTCTTTTCCCCGGCAGCATTCCCGGCGCCATACGCGCTCTCGCACCGCCGGAATTTGCCCGCTGCGCAGCTCTACGCCGCAGGCACCCCATCGACGCCGGAGCCAAGGTTCCCGGCTCTGTAAGGAGGTTCATCGCATGGCGTTTTCAAGCGTAAGACAATCGATCTATGGTCTGGTCGTACAAATGCGCAGAGGCTCGGTCTGTTATATTGGCGGAAGCGACCTACTGCCGCCTCCGCTGACCCGCGAGGAGGAGGTTATCATGGTTCGCCGGGTGAACGCAGGCGACGGCGATGCGCGGCGCATCATGATCGAGCGCAACCTGCGGCTGGTGGTCTATATCGCAAGGAAGTTTGAAAACACAGGGATCGGCATTGAGGATCTGATCTCCATAGGCACGATCGGGCTGATCAAGGCTGTCAACTCCTTCGACCCGGACAAGAACATCAAGCTCGCCACCTATGCCAGCCGTTGCATTGAAAATGAGATACTGATGGTGCTGCGCAAAACCAACCGGCTGAAGCTGGAGGTATCCTTTGACGAGCCGCTCAACACCGACTGGGACGGCAACGAGCTGCTGCTCTCCGATATCCTCGGCACGGAGCCGGATCTGGTTTCCCGGGACATTGATTCCAGCGTGGAAAAGGAGATGCTCTACAGCGCCATACGCAGCCTGAACCAGCGCGAGAAGGACATCGTAAACCTGCGCTACGGGCTGGGACATGAGAAGGAGCACACCCAGAAGGAGGTTGCCGATATCATGGGCATATCTCAGTCCTACATATCCCGCTTGGAGAAGCGGATCATCGAAAAGCTCAAAAATGAGCTGCGGAAGATGGCATAGCGCGATTGCGGAGGAAAACAGCTTCCTTCAGCAAGGTAATTGAGCAAGGCAATGACGAACCGATCCCTTCGAGCCTTCCTTGGTTCGGAGGGATCGGCTTTTGCTTTAGCCTCCGTCGGCAGCCTGTATCAGGGCTGTATAATTGGCAAGCAGCATAAAGACTGTATAATAGGAAATTTTACCTTGGCTTTTTCTTTGGATTTTATGTACAATTTACAATCCGCCTTTAGAATATAAGTAATAC
>CAYWLE010000331.1:0-1276 GCA_964458825.1 uncultured Oscillospiraceae bacterium
TGCATAATATGACCTTCGCTGACCAAGTTGGTTGGCGAAGGTTTTTTGTATACGAAAAGACCGGAGAGGGCAGGCTGCCTTTTCCGGTCTGGCATATGCTTTGGATTGCAGGCTTTGGCTTATTTCTTTCGGCGGGTGGAGCCACGGTCGGCGTTCTTGCGGGAGCCCCGGGCGGCATGGCTGCGATCGTAGCTGCGGTCATGTTCGCGGGAGGAGCGCTTCGGCTTGTCCTCGCCGCGGCGGGAACGGAAATCCTCGGCGGACTTCAGACCGGTCTGGCGAGGCTTGCGTATCTCAAAGCGGCTGAGGTCGCTGGCATCCAAAAGGCGCGCCTTGGCGGTATCGGACAGGCGAACCTTGCCGCGCACGGGACGCTTGTCTGCCTCGGCGGTCTCCCTAGGCTCGGCAGCGGGCTGGGGAGCCTCGCGGCGGGGCGTGGGTCGATTTGGTTCCCAGCGGGGACTGCGGCGGTCGCCGGGGCGGGGAGAAGCCTTTGCCTTCTCCTGAGAGAGGATGGTGCGGGTGAGGAAGCCATTGATCTTCAGCCCGTGCATGGAGGCGACGATATCCTCGGCGCGGTCGGCAGGCACGCCGACGATGGTGCGGTCGTCGTAAATTTCGATCTTGCCGATCTCCTTGCCGGGGATGTGACCGCGCTCGGCTACAGCGCTGACAATGTGGTTGGGGGCAACCCTCTGCCGACGGCCGATGCTGATGATGATTTTGCGATACATGCCGCCGCTGGAGGCGCTCTTGCGCTCAAATTCGATGTCGGCAAGCGATAGCTCGTCGCTGGAGAAGGCGGTCTGGAGCGCTGCTGCGGCAATGAGGCTTAGGTCGCAGCCAGATTCCTGAAGCTCGCGCGCCATATCCTGATAGGACTGCTGCACGCCAGCGGCGATGGTGGAGAGCAGCCTTTCGCGGTTCTTCTCATCCTGCTTTTTGCGGATATCAGCAACCTTGGGGATGGGGATCTCCTTGATCTCGCTCTTTGCCATGCGGGCAAGATCGCGGATTATGAAGAACTGCCTGCGCCCGGAGCAGATGGTGAGCGCCACGCCCTGCTTGCCTGCGCGGCCGGTTCTGCCGATGCGGTGGATATAATATTCATCGTGACCGGGAACATCATAGTTGATAACGTAGTCGATATCATTTACATCAATGCCTCGGGCGGCGACATCCGTGGCGACCAGCAGCGGGATGCGGGCGGTCTTGAACGCTTCCATCACGCGGGTGCGCTGGCTCTGGTTCAGGTCTCCGTGGAGCGCTTCGGCGG
>CAYWLE010000332.1:0-1268 GCA_964458825.1 uncultured Oscillospiraceae bacterium
CCGAAGAGCACGTCGGAGAACTCGGTGCCCATCATGGAGCCGCCCCAACCGTCGGACAGACCTGCGCGCAGGGACTGACGGATCAGAGCTTCAGGCTCGGAGGAGCAGCCCATGTGAGTCATATGCATGGACTGGGAAACCTCGCGGTCGATGGCGCGGGGCTCGATGGCCTGCTCGGCCCAGACGCTCTGGCGGCTTTCGGGAGCGCGCTTGAGGAAACGCTGGGTGCCGAAGGGCTTGCCATACTCCATCAGGCCGATCTCGGCGATCTCGTGTGCCAGATCGTAGATGTCCTTGCCCTCGGTTTCCACGCCCCATTCCTTGGCGATGCGGGTGAGCTTCTCGGGATCCTTCACCTTGTAGTCGCCGTCGGGACGGGTCAGGTGCAGGGTGTGGGCGATGCTGCGGCCGTGGTCGGAGTGCGTCGCTGCGCCGCCGGCGGTGAAGCGCAGATAGTTGCGGGCAACGATACCGTCTGCATCGCAGCCGCAGATGCCGCGGGGGCTCTTCTTGGTGATGCGGCAGGGGCCCATGGTGCAGATGCGGCAGCAGATGCCTTCCTCGCCGAACTTGCAGTGCGGGGTCTGGTTCTTCACGCGCTGCTGCCAAGTGTCGGCGCCAACCTTTGCAGCGGTTTCGAGCAACGCATCGGTTGCCGCTTCCATCTGCTCAATCGAGATAAAGGTCTTATTCATTTCCATTAAAGCTTCTTCCTCCCAAAGATTATTTGGTGAAACAAATGCCATCCGTGTAGCCGTCCGGGGAGGCATAATTATAGAAGGCATGGCTGCGTGCAGCGCATGCACAGACCGCCCCACTCGGGTCTCGACACGGCACAAGTACCCGATCATGGATACTATCATTTTATCAAAGAAGGGGAGTAAAGTCAATGGTTCATCCCCTCCGGGGGCTTATTTAACAACGAAAATATGCAGGAAATGATGCACAATTCTGACTGTTTTTGTCGAATTTGACGCCTCTAACCGCTGAAAATTGATTTTTTTCGCCAAATTTCGCATTAGATGCATTTACTTTTGCACCGCCTGCGTGTATAATGGATTGACAGAGGATATATTTTCGGAGGTTATGAGATGAAGAAGCTTTCTGTAAAAAAAGATGTTCGCTGCATGGCGTGCCTGAGCTGCGTGATGGCGTGCTCCGAGGCATTTTATAAGGTTGCCGATCCGGGCAAGAGCTGCATCCAGATCGTGGAAAAGAATGGCGAGCCGAAGGTGAACAACTGCATCCAGTGCGGCAAGTGCATGCGC
>CAYWLE010000333.1:0-1256 GCA_964458825.1 uncultured Oscillospiraceae bacterium
GAGCGCCACAGTGAAGAACAGCTGCTTTGTCACCCTCGGCACTGGCGTGGGCGGCGGCGTTGTATTGGATGGCAAGGTTTTCATGGGTCCGCACGGCATTGCCACCGAGGTTGGCCACATGATCACCGTGGCTGGCGGCGAGCTATGCACCTGCGGCAACCGCGGCTGCTGGGAGCGCTATGCCAGCGCCACCGCCATCATACGCGAGGGCAGGTGCTTTGCCGAGGCGCACCCCGAATCCGCCCTTGCCAAGAGGGTAAACGGCGACCTCGACCTGATCGAGGCGCGCACGGTGATTGACCTCGCCAAGGAGGGCGACCCTGACTGCACAGCCATCTTTGATAACTATGTATACCACCTCACCGTGGGTCTGGTAAACCTGATCAACCTCTATGATCCTGAGGTGATCGCGCTGGGCGGCGGCGTGTCCCATGCAGGCGAGTTCCTGCTGGAAAAGGTGCGCGCACTGCTGCCGGAAATGATCTTCTTCAAATCCATGCCCCATGCCCGCATCGAGCTGGCACGGCTGGGCAACGACGCCGGCATCATCGGCGCAGCCATGCTCGGCAGGCAGGATATTCAGAATAAAGCATAATACAGGAGGTTCCAAGCCATGCGCGCCTATGAACGACTTCTTCGATATGTACAGTACGACACCGCATCCGATGAGGGCAGCTCCGCCTGCCCAAGCAGCCAGAAGCAGCTGGTTCTGGCGCGGGCGCTGGTTCAGGAAATGCTGGATATGGGCATTGCCGACGCCCGCATGGATGCAAACGGCTATGTATATGCATCCATACCAGCCAATGCCGATGGCTTTCCAAGCATCGGTCTGATCGCCCATATGGACACGGTGGACTGCGTGCCGACCACGCCCATGAACGCCCGTATCGTGGAAAAATACGACGGCGGCAGGCTACAGCTAGACGGCGGCGACTGGCTCGACCCGGCGGACTATCCAGAGCTTCGGCTGCGTGCGGGGAAGGATCTGATCGTGACCGACGGCAAGACCCTGCTGGGCGCGGACGACAAGGCAGGCATCGCCGAGATTCTCACAGCCTGCGAGCTGCTGCTTGCCTCGGACAAGCCCCACGGCAAGGTTTGCATCGGCTTTACCCCCGATGAGGAGATCGGCCGCGGAGCAGACCTCTTTGATGTGGCTGGCTTCGGCGCGGACTATGCCTACACCGTGGATGGCGACGAGGTGGGCGGCATCGAATATGAAAACTTCAACGCCGCCTCCGCCGCCCTGCGCTTCC
>CAYWLE010000334.1:0-1234 GCA_964458825.1 uncultured Oscillospiraceae bacterium
TGATACGATACTTTCTGCGTGCGCCGCCGCCCTGATGACGAACGGTGATCTTGCCGTGATGGTTACGGCCAGCCTTGTGACGCAGATCGGTCACCAGAGAGCGCTCGGGCTCCTTCTTGGTGATCTCTTCGAAGGTCAGAACCGACATGAAGCGCCGTGCGGGCGAAGTCGGCTTGTACACTCGAATTGCCATAGTGTGTTTCTCCCCTTTTCTTTTCTTGGTTCTTTATCGGCGAACCTGACCATTGGTGGAAGGTCTCATGCCTTCCGGGAGCGGCTTATTTTATATAGAAGGAATTATTCCTCTACTTCTTCAGCCATGCCCTCGAAGAACGGGATTCCCTTGGAATCCTTCTTCAGGGTTACGATTGCCTTCTTCACCTCAGGGGTGCGGCCCTGGGTGCGGCCCTGGCGCTTGATCTTGCCGAGGGTGCGCATGGTGTTGACGTTTTCAACCTTCACGCCCTCGAAGATCTCCTCGATAGCGTTCTTGATCTCGGTCTTGTTTGCATTGATGGCTACTTCGAAGGTGAACTTCTTGTTGGCCATTTCAGCGTAGGATTTCTCCGTCAGGACCGGCTTCTTGATGATGTCATATGCCTTGCTCATTCTGCATAAACCTCCTCAACCAGCTTAACGGCGTCCTGCGAAATGATGAACTTATCGCAGTTCAGGATGTCATAGACGTTCAGGCTGCCCACGAAGGCGGTCTTCACGCCGGGGATGTTGTTGCTGGCGCGAACGATCATCTGATCGACGTCCTTGGTCACGATCAGAGCCTTCTTCTCAGCGCCCAGAGCCTTGAGCATCGCGGCGATGTTCTTGGTCTTAGCTTCTGCGATAGCGAGCTGATCGATCACCATGATCTGCGCATCATTGACCTTGCAGGTCAGAGCGGAGCGCATTGCCAGACGGCGAACCTTGCGCGGAACGCTGATGCGGTAGTCGCGCGGCTTGGGAGCGAATACCACGCCGCCGTGGGTGAACTGGGGAGCTCTGCGGCCATGGTGACGCGCATTACCAGTGCCCTTCTGGCGGTAGATCTTGCGGCCGCCGCCGCGCACCTCGGTGCGGGTCTTGGCGGACTGGGTGCCCTGACGCTGTGCGTTCAGATAAGCGCGAACCACTGCGTGCATTGCACTGGTGTGTACCTCAGCGCCGAATACCTCGTCAGAGAGGGTGATCTCGCTGACTGCGGCGCCCTGCATGTTGAAAACTTTTACGTTTGCCATGA
>CAYWLE010000335.1:0-1217 GCA_964458825.1 uncultured Oscillospiraceae bacterium
ATGCGGGAAGCCATGCCGATGCACTCATCCAGCGTATCGCCCAGCAGGATAACGCTCTTGCCATGGGCAACGATATCGCGGATCAGGGAGTATATCTCCTCGCGTGCGCCAACATCCACGCCGCGGGTGGGGTGGTTGAGGATGATAATATCGCTCTCGCTTGCCAGCGCACGGCTGAACACAGCCTTCTGCTGGTTACCGCCGGAGAGGGACATCAGCAGCGCCTTCGGACCTGCGGTCTTGATCTTCAGCCTGTCGATCCAGTCCAGACCCTGCTTGTGGATCTTTTCGGGGGATACAAACAAGCCGTTCTTCAGCCTATCCAGATTGGACAGGGCAATGTTGTCCTCCACGGAGAGGATGCCCACAATGCCCTCCACCAGACGCTCCTTGGGGATCATCAGTATGGAGTTCTTCCTTGCCTTTTCAGGCGAGCCAAACTTCATTTCCTTGCCGCGCAGCTTGATCTTGCCGTAGGTGTGATCATCGTCGCCGCAGAGCACGGAACAAATCTCCTCCTTACCGGAGCCGACCACGCCGCAGAAGCCCAGAATCTCGCCCTTGTGCAGCTTAAAGCTGATGTTCTTGAATACGCCGAACTTGCCGAGGTTCTCCACCTCCAGCACGACCTCGTTGCTGGGTTCCACCTGCTTCTCCAGCTGATAATATTCGTTGGTGGAGTTGCGGCCAACCATCATTTCATAGAGGATGGCTTCGTTTGCATCCTTCGTGGCGATGGTTCCAACGGACATGCCATCCTTGTATACATAGATGCGGTCGGTGATCTCCAGTATCTCATCCAGACGGTGGGATACAAACACCACGCCGTGGCCCTTGTCCGCCAGCTTGCGCATCTGCCTGAAGAGGGTCTTGACCTCCGTCTCGTTGAGCACCGAGGTGGGCTCGTCCAGCAGGATCAGGCAGCTCTGGCCGTCCTCGCGCTTGGCGACGTTTACAACCTTCGCAATTTCCACCATCTGGCGGGTTGCAAAGTTCAGGTCGAGCACCTTCTTCTTCACGGGAATATTGGTGATATCGCAGTTGGCAAGCACCTTCTCTGCGTCCTTATTCATCCTATTCCAGTTGATGAAGCCGCAGCTGCGATAGTCTTTCTCGTGGCCGAAGAAGATGTTCTGCGCCACGTTCAGGTTCACGATCAGGCTCTGCTCCTGAAACACCATGCCGATGCCCTCGCGGTTGCCGTCCATGGGGTTCTT
>CAYWLE010000336.1:0-1217 GCA_964458825.1 uncultured Oscillospiraceae bacterium
GCCCCAAGGAGAAAAACATTGGCTACTGCGAGAGCCACGATCAGGCACTGGTTGGCGACAAGACGCTGATCTTCCGCATGGCGGATGCAGAGATGTATACCGGCATGGACAAGGCATACCACTCCCCGGTGATTGATCGAGCCATCGACATGCACAAGCTGATCCGCTTCTCCACGCTGATCCTAGCCAGCGACGGCTATCTGAACTTCATGGGCAATGAATTTGGCCATCCTGAATGGATCGACTTCCCCCGCGAGGGCAACGGCTGGAGCTACAAATATGCCAGAAGGCAGTGGTCGCTGGCAGAGAACGGCTATCTGAAGTATCAGTGGCTGGAAAGCTTCGATCGGGCGATGCTGAAATTCGTGCGCAAGTACCGGGTGATGAGCAAGCCGCAGGCGATATCGCTATGGATCGATCAGCCGCGGAAGCTGCTCGCCTTCTCCAAGGGTGAGCTGATCTACCTATTCAACTTCAGCACCACCCAGTCGGTGACGGATTTCTTCCTGCACACGCACACCATTGGCGAGGGGAACTTCCGGGCGATCTTCTCCAGCGACGATGCGGAGTTTGGCGGTCAGGAGCGCGTGAGCAAGGAATACATCTACCGAAGCGAGAACCGACCGGAGGTAGGCACGGGCTTTGAGGTATACATCCCCTGCCGCACGGCGGTGGTTTTCCAGAAGGTGAATTAAAATGCAAATATTTGCACCCGTGGCTTGGCTGCCGCGGGTGCTCTCGCTTATTTAGGCATGTAAAAGCGCTCCATCCGCTTGGATGGGGCGCTTTGCTTGATAGGATTAGATCGCCTTTGCGTTGGCCAGCAGGAACTTCTCAGCTTCCTCGCTCCAAAGCATATTGTGGCGTGCGCAGATCTCAGCCAGCTTGGCGAAGATGGGATCGCTCTCGCCCTTCTTGGCGAAATCGTCGATAGCGGTCAGCTCCATGGAGATGTTGGGGTAAATGAGCTTCTTACCGCCGGGGATCTTGGGCAGGTTCATGGTGGTCTCGATAACTGCATCCAGACCGCCGACATGGGTGATCATTCCTTCGGGATGGAGCTTGCCATTGGCGATCATCTCGAGGGACTCGATCATATCGCTGGTGTTGCCGCCGGAGGTGCCAACGAGGTGGTGGGCGCCGTAGTGAACCTCATAGAAGTTGAAGTTGGCGGAGAGCTTGGGATTGGTGGGGCCAGCGAAGAAGTTCAGGCAGCC
>CAYWLE010000337.1:0-1199 GCA_964458825.1 uncultured Oscillospiraceae bacterium
AGATGATCCCCAACCGCGGCGCCTGGATTGAGTATGAAACCGACGCAAACGGCGTGGTGTTCGCCCGCATCGACCGTGCCCGCAAGCTGCCCGTTACCGTGCTGCTGCGCGCGATGGGCGTGGAGAGCGATGAGGAGATCATACGCCTGTTTGGCAACGATGAGCATGTGGCCGCCACGCTGACCCGCGACGCCGCCGCCCTGAACGATAAGGGCGAGCCCCGCTACAAGAGCCGCCGCGATCAGGCGCTGATCGAGATATACAACAAGCTGCGTCCGGGCGAGCCGCCGTCGGTGGATTCTGCCACGAACCTGATCAACGCGCTGTTCTTTGATCCCAAGAGGTATGATCTGGCGCATGTCGGCCGCTATAAGTATAATAAGAAGCTTGCGCTGGCGCTGCGCATATTCAACCGTGCGCCGGTGGAGGATATTGTGCATCCCTATACCGGCGAGGTGCTTGCCGAGGCGGGTCAGCCCATCAGCCGCGATCAGGCGGAGGCGATCCAGAACGCCGGCATCAACGAGGTTGTGGTTCGCGTGGGCGAGCGCGACGTGCGCATCATCGGCAACAATTTTGCATTCATCAAGCCCTTCCTGGAGAGCTACTCTGCCGAGCTTTATGCCCAGTATGACGAGGAAGAGGTTCACTTCAGCGAGCGCGTGCATATTCCCACCCTCGTGAGCGTGCTCAAGCGCGTGGAGGAGGATGGCCTGCCGCTGGGTCAGGCTCTGAAGGAGGCAACCAAGCAGCTGGTGCCCAAGCATGTGCTGGTGGACGATATCGTGGCTTCCGTGAGCTACCAGTTCGGTCTGTTTGAGGGCATTGGCGAGGTGGACGATATCGACCACCTTGGCAACCGCCGTCTGCGCTCCGTGGGCGAGCTTTTGCAGAACCAGATTCGCGTGGGCATGAGCAGGCTGGAGCGCGTGGTAAAGGAACGCATGGCGATTCAGGATCTTGAAAAGGTACGTCCGCAGGATCTGATCAACATTCGTCCCGTATCCGCGGCGATCAAGGAGTTCTTTGGCTCCTCCCAGCTCTCTCAGTTCATGGACCAGCCCAACCCGCTGGCTGAGCTGACCCACAAGCGCCGCCTGTCCGCGCTGGGTCCGGGCGGTCTGAACCGCGACCGCGCTTCGCTGGCTGTGCGAGACGTACACTACTCCCACTACAGCCGCATCTGCCCCATTGAGACG
>CAYWLE010000338.1:0-1199 GCA_964458825.1 uncultured Oscillospiraceae bacterium
TCGGCAGAGCGCAACAAGCAGCTTGCTATAGAGCGCAACAAGATCGGCGGCATGCCGATCGGCGTGATCCCGGTCGATTCTATCTTTACACCGATTCGTAAAGTAAGCTATTCCGTGGAGGACACCCGCGTAGGTCAGGTTACGGACTACGATAAGCTGACCATCGAGGTGTGGACCAACGGCAGCATCCTGCCGAAGGAAGCTCTGGCTTCCGCCGCGCAGATTCTGACAAACAATATGCGTCTGTTCATCGACCTGACGGTGAATGTTGTACGTGTTGATTACACCGAGCAGGAAGACGATAAGAAGGAAAAGGTTCTTGAGATGACCATCGAAGAGCTGGACCTCTCCGTTCGTGCCTTCAACTGCCTGAAGCGTGCCGGTATCAATACCGTGGCAGAGCTTGTACAGCGCAACCAGGAAGACATGATGAAGGTGCGCAACCTCGGCAAAAAGTCGCTTGAAGAAGTCGAACAGAAGCTCATTGCTCTGGGTCTGGCGCTGAAGTCAAGCGAAGAATAAGTTCCGGGATAACGATATAGAGTATCAAGGGAGGAACCTGAAATGGCCAATCGTAAGCTGAGCCGGCCGAGCGACCAGAGAATGGCTATGCTGCGCAACCAGGTCACTAATCTGCTCTGGTATGGCAAGATTGAGACCACTCTCGCTCGTGGCAAGGAAGTTCAGTCTATGGCTGAGCATCTGATCACCATCGCCATGCGCCAGTGTGATAACACCGTAGAACTGACCAAGAAGACCAAGAACGATAAGGAGCAGATCGTTGAGCTGAACGTGACCAACGACTCTCCCGAGCGTCTGGCCGCCCGTCGTCGCGTCATGAAGTATCTGTATGAAATCCCCGCTGTTCAGGGCAAGGATGAAGAGCGCGATGATTTCAAGGCGCGTCAGAAGCAGGTCAAGCATCCGGTAGTTGAGAAGCTCTTCCGCGAAATCGCTCCGAAGTATAAGAAGCGCGCAGAAGAAAAGGGTCAGGGCGGCGGCTATACCCGCATCGTTAAGATGGGTCCGCGCCGTGGCGACGCAGCCGAAATGGTGATTGTCGAGCTGATCTAAGTTCAACAGAGTTTAATGTTGAAGGGACTGATACATTGCGTGTCAGTCCCTTTTGCTGTGTCTGGATGGGACACGGGTCAAATTCTTTTCCAAAGCCGTGCTTGTATGTCATATTCTTTTGCTAT
>CAYWLE010000339.1:0-1185 GCA_964458825.1 uncultured Oscillospiraceae bacterium
ACCGCGACCGCAGCCCTTCTGCTATCTGGCTGCGGTCGCGGCTTTTCTGCCCTGCTCCCCTTGACAATTTGGGTATAGCGGCGTATAATGAAGCCTGTGCAAAGGTCAGCACTGCTTCCAAAGTGGAGGGGCAGTGTTGGTTTTTATATGCTTATGGAACACTAAAGAATGATAAGAGAACAAGCAAGAGATTGAATAATATGGTTTCATTAGGAGGTTCCCACAATGTCTGAAATTCGTGAACTCACCCTTACCGATAAGCGCAAGCTTGAAGCCGAGCTTGCCGAGCTGATCGAAGCAAAGAAAAAGGTTGCCGAGGATATCCAGACCGCGCGCGGCTTTGGCGACCTCAGCGAAAATGCGGAGTATGACGCAGCCAAGGCAAAGGAGGCCGAGGTATATGGCAATATCAGCCGCATAGAGCAGATTCTGCGCACCGCCTCCTTCATTGATGATACCGCCGCATCCACGGATGTGGTCGCGCTGGGCACCGTCGTCAAGGTGCTGGATATGGAATATGACGAGGAGGATGAATACACCATCGTCGGCTTTACCGAGGCGGATCCCCTCAAGCTCTTCGTATCCAATGAATCCCCCATCGGCGCGGCGCTCATCGGCGCGCACTGCGGCGAGGTGGTCGTCGCCAAGACCCCCGGCGGCAATATCCAGCTGAAGATTTTGGAGATTCGCAAGCGCTGATTTCCAAGCTATCCCCCTCAAGTAAAACTGGAGGTTTAATAAAAATGGCAGAAGAAAAGAAGCTCGCTCCCGAGATGAACCAGCAGGAGCTATCCGAGCAGAACCGCATCCGTCTGGAAAAGCTGCAAGCGCTGGTTGCCGAGGGCAAGGATCCCTATACCCTCACCCGCTTTGACCGCACCCACCTCTCCACCGAGGTGATCGCAAATTATGCCCAGCTGGAGGGTCAGGAGGTGTCCGTTGCCGGCCGCATGATCGGCCGCCACATCATGGGCAAGGCGTCCTTTGCACGCCTTCAGGATGGCGCAGGCAAGATTCAGCTGCACCTCAAGAGGGATGAAATGGGCGAGGAAGCCTATGCAATCTTCAAAAAGTATGATTTGGGCGACCAGATCGGCGTGACTGGCGTTCCCTTCGTCACCAAGACCGGCGAGATCACCATCTCCGTAAAGCAGATCACGCTGCTGGCCAAGTGCCTGCATCCCC
>CAYWLE010000340.1:0-1163 GCA_964458825.1 uncultured Oscillospiraceae bacterium
GAAGTACTCCTGGCAGTACGGCGCAGCCTTCTCCGCTTCCCCCGAGCTGCAGACCATGATCCAGGGCTGGTATGAGACCGGCACGGAGATCGTGTTCGCCTGCGGCGGCTCCATGTTCGAATCCGTAGCAGCGGCTGCCTCCGCCACCGACGGCTTTGTGGTTGGCGTTGACGTAGACCAGGCTTCCCAGTCTGACACCGTCGTCACCTCCGCTATGAAGGGTCTGTCCGAGGCTACCGCATGGGCAATCACCAAGTTCTATGGCGGCGAATGGGCTGACATCGGCGGCATCGCCACCAGTCTGGGCGTAGAGAACGACGCTGTTGGCCTGCCCACCGCGGCCGATTCCTGGCGCTTCGAAAGCTACAGCATCGATCAGTATCAGGCTTCCCTGGCAGCCGTTAAGGCTGGCGAGATCGTTGTTGACGGCAACGCTCCCACCGAGGGCGCCATCGCTGACGTTGAGTTCGCAAACGTTACCATCGATTACATCTAATGGTATCTGAAAGAGGAGAGAGCTTGGCTCTCTCCTCTTTTTTAGTCGCAGCCGACGCAGGAAGCAAAAAACCAACCGGCCTATTCGTTCGGTTGGTTTTTTGCGTTTGCGGGCTTTATCGGCGGTCTGAGCTTACTCGTCCAGATCGAAATCCTCTACATCGTCCTCGTCCTCATCCTCCGGCTCCTCCAGAGAAACGAGGCTGGTGGCTGGCTCCGTCTCGCTGCCGGCAAACACCGCACGGATGGACTTCTCGATCTCCTCGAACACATCCGGGTTATCCAGCAGATAGCGGCGGGCGTTCTCACGACCCTGACCGATGCGCTCGCCCTTATAGGAGTAATATGCGCCGGACTTCTTGATCAGGTCGCGCTCCACGGCCAGATCCAGCAGCTCGCTGGAGCGGGAGATGCCCTCGCCATAGAGGATATCCACGATGCAGGACTTGAACGGCGGGGCAACCTTATTCTTCACAACCTTGATCTTGGTGCGGTTGCCGATCATCTCCGTGCCTTCCTTGATCGCCTCACCCTTGCGGATATCCAGACGCACGGAGGCATAGAACTTCAGCGCCTTGCCGCCAGTGGTGGTTTCAGGATTGCCATAGATCACGCCAACCTTCTCGCGCAGCTGGTTGATGAAGATGGCCACGGCGTTGGTTTTAGAG
>CAYWLE010000341.1:0-1146 GCA_964458825.1 uncultured Oscillospiraceae bacterium
TAGGAGTCGGAGTACAGCTCGTTGTTCTTGAAGATGTCGCAGGACTTGATGGTTTCCATCAGTCTCAGGTCGTTGGGGTTGACGATAGCGGAGGTCAGACCCTGCATCATGCACATGGCGACCAGAGTGGAATCCATGATGGGACGCACATGCTTGGGCGCGCCGTTGGAGTTGTTGGACAGACCGCCGGTGGACTTCAGACCCTCGTCGGCGAACATCTTGATGGCGTTGAGAACGTCCATCTGCTTGTCCTGCATGCCCTTTACAACCAGGAACAGCGGGTCGAACCACATATCATCGGACACCATGCCCAGAGACAGACCGCGCTCGAGCATGTGGTGGCAGTGCTTCATGCGCTCTTCATTGTCCTTTGCAATACCGTCGGCAGAGCAGAGGGCGAAGATGATGGCGTCGTTGGCGGCGGCCAAGTTGATGAAGTCGATACGGGAACCAGCGTCAGCAGAGTTGACGATGGGCTTGCCGTTTGCACGGTTGTAAACCTTGATACCGGCTTCGATTGCCTTCATGTTGGCGGTATCCAGCGCCAGCGGCACATTGTCGAAGTTCTCCTGCAGGAGCTTGACTGCCCACATCATGCGCTCCGGACCATCAGACTCGGCAGGGCCGATATTGACGTCCAGATAGGTTGCGCCGGCAGCGATCTGCTCGGCAGCGCGCTTGAGGATGGGAGCGGGATCGCGCTCGTCCATCGCCTTGCGGATGGTGGGAGCGATGCAGTGGATGCGCTCGCCGATGGTGACGAAGGTCTGGGACTCGGGATTGTGACCCTTGTAGTGTACGCCCATATCCACAACTTCGATCTTCGGAACCTTGGTAGCAAGGATCTCATCGAAGGTAAGCTCCGGCACTGCTGCGGCTGCGGCTGCGGACTCGGCCTTGGCTGCGTTGGCTGCGGCCGCCGCCTTGGCTGCCTCGGCGTATTCCTGATTCTTCATGTACTTGGGCAGCTGCACGGCCTCCTGCGGGCCGACAACCACGTTCCACTCAGGCAGCTTGTCCTGAATGTCGCCCTTCATAACGGCAACCTTGCCGGGGATGATGAGGGTGCGGTTCTTGATCTTGTTGGCAACGTCCAGCTCCTCGAAGGTCTTCTTGATGGAGTTGGAGGAGAGCTTGCCCGCCGCC
>CAYWLE010000342.1:0-1118 GCA_964458825.1 uncultured Oscillospiraceae bacterium
GCTTGGGCTCCATCAAGCCCTATGCATTTACGCAGCAGTCACGGGAAGGGTCTAGTCGCCTCGCCGCCGTCGGGCTTGGTCAACCTATTGAATAGGCAAGCGCCTGCGGCAGGGTTTTCTTCCTTCCGGCTCGGGAGATTCAGATGCCTCCGGCCGCCGCGCTCGTGGCTCGCACCAACCGCCACTTCTCTGAAACGGGCATTGCCTTTGCATTCTCCGTCATCGCTTTTGTAAGTCGTGAAGCACAGGAAGCTGTGCTCCCGAAGGAATGGACTTATTCTATCTCATTTTCTGCGTTTTGTCAACGGAATTATTTTGGTTTACCAAAATAATTATGGTTTGCTGTGTTAAAGTTTGTTGCGCTGTATCTTGCCGCTCACGGTCTTGGGCAGGCTCTCCCTAAATTCCACGATGCGGGGATACTTGTAGGGAGCCGTGCGCTCCTTTACGTAGTTCTGGATTGCCTTCTTCAGTTCGTCGCTCGGCTCGGCGCCGTGGGTGAGCACCACGCTCGCCTTGACAACCTGCCCGCGCACCTCGTCCGGGGCGGCGCTCACGCCGCACTCCAGCACGTAGGGAAGCTCCATGATGACCGATTCGATCTCGAACGGCCCGATGCGATAGCCGGAGGACTTGATGACGTCGTCCACGCGGCTCACATACCAGAGGAAGCCGTCCTCATCCTGCCAAGCCACGTCGCCGGTATGATACCAGCCGTCGTGCAGCACCTCGTCGGTCTTTGCCTGATCGCGGTAGTAGCCCATGAACAGGCCGCAGGGCTTTTTGCCATCCACACGGATGCAGATCTCGCCGTTTTCGCCGGTGGCCACGGGGTTGCCGTCGCCATCCAGCAGGCAGATGTCATACAGCGGGGTGGGGCGCCCCATGGAGCCAACCTTGTGGCTGTTGCCCACGAGGTTCGCCACGGACAGCGTGGTTTCGGTCTGACCGAAGCCCTCCATGATCTGAAGACCGGTCTTTTCCTCAAACAGGCGGTAAACCTCGGGGTTGAGCGCCTCGCCGGCGGTGGTCATGTGCTTGATGGAGGACAGGTCATATTTGCCAATGTCCTGCTTGCAGAGCATGCGCAGCATGGTGGGCGGCGCACAGAAGGTGGT
>CAYWLE010000343.1:0-1111 GCA_964458825.1 uncultured Oscillospiraceae bacterium
ACCACGTCCACAGGCTCGTTCTTGCCGAAGCCCTCGTCCACGCACTGGAACTCAGCGCCCAGCATTTCAACCAGATCGTCCTCCAGCATGACGCCGGGAATGATATTGCTCTCGCCGATGAAATCCGCCACGAAGGCGTTCTTCGGCTCGTCATAGATGCGCTTGGGATCGCCGATCTGCTGGATGCGACCGCCGTTCATCACCGCCACGGTATCGGACATGGTGAGCGCCTCTTCCTGATCGTGGGTGACATAGATAAAGGTGATGCCCAGCTGCTGCTGCATGGATTTCAGCTCCACCTGCATCTCCTTGCGGAGCTTGAGATCCAGTGCGCCCAGAGGCTCGTCCAGCAAAAGAACCTCCGGCTCGTTGACCAGCGCGCGGGCGATGGCAATGCGCTGCTGCTGGCCGCCGGAGAGCTGGTTGATGGAGCGCTTCTCATAGCCCTCCATTTTGACCAGCTTGAGCATGCGATCCACGCGGCGCTTGATCTCATCCTTCTTCTGGGCGCGGCTCTTTACGCCGAATGCCTCTGGAGCCTTCAGGTTCAGCCCGAAGGCGATGTTATCAAACACGTTCAGGTGGGAAAACAGCGCGTACTTCTGAAACACCGTATTGATGCGGCGCTTGTAGGGCGGCAGGTTGGCCACGTCCATGCCATCGAAGAAGATCTGGCCGGAGGTAGGCGTTTCGAAGCCGCCCAGCAGGCGCAGAAGCGTGGTCTTGCCGCAGCCGGAGGGACCGAGCAGGGTCACAAACTCGCACTTGCGGATGTAGAGGTTAATGTTGTGCAGAACCTCGGTATCCCCGAAGCTCTTGGAAATATTCTTCAGCTCGATCAATCGCGTTTCCTGTACCATGATGATCTGCTCCCGTCCTATCGTAATATTGAAAAACCTTCAATCAGCCTCTCTCAGAAGCTGGGTGGCGTGGATACCCATATGGCGCGGCACACGCCCGTGCCGGCATTCACCAGCTTATGGGGCGCTGTGGGGGCATAATAAAAGCTCTCCCCCTTGCGCACGCGCTCCACTCGGTCGCCAACCACAACCTTCAGCGTGCCGCTGAGCACATAGCCAAACTCCTCGCCCTCGTGGGGATCGTCCTCATC
>CAYWLE010000344.1:0-1109 GCA_964458825.1 uncultured Oscillospiraceae bacterium
GCTTCGAATCCTCCGGCGGCTATGAGTGGCCCAGCCGCATACAGGGCGTGCTTGCGGGTCTTGGCTTCGCCAAGGGACGGGCAAACGACCCCGCCCGGGTGCTCTCCGGCGGCGAAAAGACGCGGCTATGCCTGGCGCGGCTGCTGCTGACCCAGCCGGATCTATTGCTGCTGGACGAACCGACTAACCACCTCGATCTCCAATCCACCCAGTGGCTGGAGGATACCCTGAAGAAGTACAAGGGCACGGTGCTGGTCATCAGCCACGACCGCTATTTCCTCAATTCAGTGTGCGACTGCATGGCGGAGCTTTCCCTGCGCCACCTGAGCCAGTATGAGGGAAACTACGATCAGTTCTCCGTCAAGCGCCGGGCCGATCTGGAGCGCCAGATGAAGGAATATAAGCTCCAGCAGGCGGAGATCGCCCGTCAGGAGGCCATCATCCAGCGCTACAGGATGTATAACCGCGAAAAGAGCATCAAGGCCGCCGAGAGCCGTGAAAAGAAGCTGGAAAAGATGGAGCGGCTGGAGAAGCCCCAGAGCGAGCAGAAGGTTCGCTTCAGCTTCGAGACACGCAGGCGCACCGGCGAGGATGTGCTGATGGTGAAGGAGCTTTCCAAGAGCTTCGACAGCCGCACCCTCTTTGATAACTTCAACCTCCACCTGCGGGCAGGCGACCGCGTGGCTGTCATCGGCCCCAACGGCGTGGGCAAGTCCACCATGCTCAATATCATCGCCCGCCAGCTGCCGCCCGACCATGGCACGGTGGTCTTCGGCTCCAATGTGGATATGGGCTATTATGAGCAGCACCAGACCAAGCTCCACCCCGACAAGGACATCTTAAACGAGCTGTGGGACGACTTCCCCCGCTTGGAGATCGACCGCGTGCGCGGCGTGCTGGCGCTGTTCCTGTTTGTGGGCGACGATGTGTTCCAACCCATCCGCACCCTCTCCGGCGGCGAGAAGGGCAGGGTTTCGCTGGCAAAGCTCATGCTGCGCCACGACAACCTGCTGCTCATGGACGAGCCAACCAACCACCTCGATATGGATAGCCGCGAGGTGCTGGAGGGCGCGCTGGAGGATTTCGACGGCACGATCCTCACCGTCAGC
>CAYWLE010000345.1:0-1109 GCA_964458825.1 uncultured Oscillospiraceae bacterium
GTTTTCGACCAGCGGTTACAAATTCATTTCAATCCACTCTCCCCTCGCGGGGAGAGACCTGCGCCGCCATTTGTGAGGTGATCGCCATGGCAATTTCAATCCACTCTCCCCTCGCGGGGAGAGACGAGGAAATCAGATTAAGCCTTAACCTTGTGAAATTTCAATCCACTCTCCCCTCGCGGGGAGAGACCCTGTCCCACAATTCAGAGATGCGCTGAAGCGGGATTTCAATCCACTCTCCCCTCGCGGGGAGAGACGGCGATCAGCGCGGCGCGGCGGCGGCTGATCTTGATTTCAATCCACTCTCCCCTCGCGGGGAGAGACGCGGCCGTCTCTGTCCTGCGCCCAGCAGTAACAGATTTCAATCCACTCTCCCCTCGCGGGGAGAGACGGCGTTTTCCGTGATTGCTGCTTTGAAAATCTCTAATTTCAATCCACTCTCCCCTCGCGGGGAGAGACTAGGGTGAGGAAATCGGCGGGGTTTTCATTACGATTTCAATCCACTCTCCCCTCGCGGGGAGAGACATGAGCCATGCAGAGCAGATCGCCGTGATGATGAGCATTTCAATCCACTCTCCCCTCGCGGGGAGAGACTACGGCTCAAAGGCGACGAAGCCTGCCTGTGGCTATTTCAATCCACTCTCCCCTCGCGGGGAGAGACATATTTCGAGCCGCCTTGCAATATCAAAATTTGAATTTCAATCCACTCTCCCCTCGCGGGGAGAGACGCGGCGGATGCGGGCGCGGATGAGGAATACCAATTTCAATCCACTCTCCCCTCGCGGGGAGAGACAGGGCTGTATGGCCCATAGGTTCCACAAAAACCCATTTCAATCCACTCTCCCCTCGCGGGGAGAGACGATCGCCGGACTCGATATTGGCATGCACCAGCTGTTCATTTCAATCCACTCTCCCCTCGCGGGGAGAGACAATCAAGAGAGAGCAACACCAACCCGCGAATTTATTTCAATCCACTCTCCCCTCGCGGGGAGAGACGGCAAAAAGGCAACCTTGCAAGCCATCGCCCAAATTTCAATCCACTCTCCCCTCGCGGGGAGAGACATCATCAGCGCAGATATCCAGCAGGCGCAGGAGATTTCAATCCACTC
>CAYWLE010000346.1:0-1103 GCA_964458825.1 uncultured Oscillospiraceae bacterium
CCTCGCAGAGCCACTGTCCATAGAACTTGCCCCAGAGCGCCTTGCCCCAGCCGGTATCGGAGATGGTCAGGTGCAGGCCGTCGCGCTGCACGCAGTGCCAGTACTTCGCAGTGATGAAGTGACCCAGCGCGTATTTATAGTTGTGGGTGGCGATCTTGGGATAGCCGGTGGTGCCGGAGGTGAAGAACATCAGCATCGGATCCTCGCCGCAGGGAGCATCCGCCGGACGCTCATATTTGTGGGTGAAGAGCAGGCTCTCGGCGTCGTAGTTGTGCCAGCCCTCCCGAGCGCCGCCCACAAGGATGCGGGTTTTGAGGGTGGGGGACTTCTCTAGAGCAAGCTCCACCTGATGGGCAACATCGCCGTCGGCGGTGCAGAGCATGGCGCTCACGCCCGCAGCATTGAAGCGGTACTCCAGATCATGGGCAACCAGCTGGTTGGTTGCCGGTATGGCGATGGCGCCCAGCTTGTGCAGCGCCAGCATTACCGGCCAGAACTGCCAGTGGCGCTTGAGGATCACCAGCACGCGGTCGCCGCGCTCAATGCCCAGCGAGCGGAAGTAGTTTACCGCCTGCGCCGAGAGTCGCTTCATATCCATAAAGGTGAAGCGGCGCTCGTTCTGCTCTACATCCAGATGCAGCATTGCCAGCTTCTCAGGATACTTGTCGGCGATGGCGTCCACGATGTCGAAGGCAAAGTTGAACTTGTTTTCGTTCTTGAAGGAGATGCCCTTGAGCGCGCCGTGATCATCCTCTACGCATTCGATGAACTGCTCGGCAACCAGCGGCGCTTCCTTGCGGGCGGGCACCAGCGTCTTGCGGATCTCCTGCTCGGTCACGTCCTCGCCCGGCAGAACCATGGCCAGGAAGGTGCAATCCTGTCCGTCCACGGCGATCATGCCGTGGGGCGCGCTGGAATTGTAGATGATGCTGTCGCCCTCGTGCAGCACCTCGGTGCGGTCGCCCACGCGCACCATGAGGGTGCCGCTGATAACCAAGTCAAATTCCTGACCGGAGTGGGTGGTTGTGTGGATGGGCTGACCCTGCAATTCAGCCTTGTATTCGTATCTTACCCAGTAGGGCTCCGCGAGCTTGTTGCGGAAC
>CAYWLE010000347.1:0-1101 GCA_964458825.1 uncultured Oscillospiraceae bacterium
TTCCTGAACGACTTAACCTTGCTATAAGAGGAATGACCGTTTGTTACATCATGGCTGCTTTCTCGGAGTACAACGTATTTTGTTTTCATAAAAGAAAACTCCTTCGTGTTTACATGTTTGAGACAATCATTGATTCAATGATCGGATTGATTGTTGAGAGAATAATAGAATTACTGTTTTATTTGCATCTTGGGAGAGACGCGAAAGTGCCGAGATGTCGGAAAAATCCGCAATCTCGGGCATTGCCGCTACAATCATCGCAGCACATAGCGCTTGATCATACGGCATTCCGCAAATCCTGCCAAAACACAATTTTGCCTGATGAGCGAGAATGCTGGATATCTACGATGCGCTGATTCTTGCTTCCGCGATAGTTTAACGTAATATCCCTTTGCTCAAGGATAAACGGGCCGTCAACCAGAACATCGCACAGATCAAGAAGATTGCGCATTGCATCGTCAGTGCATAGCTCCTCATACGTAAAGCCGCTATATACCCAGACAGTAGCGTTTGGTACGGTAGATTTCAGCTTTTGAATAAAAGGAATCACATCGTCGGCAGAATACATAGGATCTCCTCCGCTCAATGTAACGCCGGCTATAAACGGCGTCTCCTTTATGTATTCAATAATCCGACTCTGAATTTCATCATCAAAAGCCCTTCCAGCCACAAAGTCATGGGAAGTGGGGTTGTGGCATCCTTTGCATTTGTGATTGCATCCGCTAAAGAAAACCACAACCCTGACGCCATCGCCATCAACAATTGATTCGAAATTGATGCCGATTATATTTGCCATTACGACACACTGTGCTGCGCGAAGGAGGTGTAGTTGCTATGTTTGACGCGATCAAGGCATTCGGCGATCTTACCCTTGTTGAATCTGCGGAAATCAGAGGTTAGATAGCCTGTTACGCGGCGCAGACGCTGAATTTCAGTATTACTACAGCGCGGACACTGATACTCAATTTCTCCCTGGTAACCGCATTTCAGGCAGCTATCAATCGGGAAATTAAAAGCCAGATAAGGAATATCCAGCGACATCGCGTAGTCAATAATATCAGATACAGCTTTCTGATTCTGCATCACCGCGCTCTCCAATTC
>CAYWLE010000348.1:0-1099 GCA_964458825.1 uncultured Oscillospiraceae bacterium
GCCATACCTGCGCTGCGATAAAGGCAATGCAGATCAAGGCATAGCCCCAATCGCGACGCGTTAGCTTTTTCAACATTTTCAGCATCGTTTCTTACTCCTTTAATTTATCTAATGTGGTTAGCAAATATTATAAAAGAGAAAGCAGCGCACAATGACTGCTTATCTCTCAGATATCGACTTCCATAGGTTCAAAGATCGAATGAATCTCATTTGCGATTGCCGCAAATTCCAGCATGCGTTCCATGCCGATCTGATCGATCATCGCCTCAACATGTTCATTGATATGCCCATGAATACGCGCCGCTAGCTCGCTTCCCTGCGCGGATAGACGCACCATCACCTTGCGCGCGTCCTTTGGGTCGCGTTCCTTTTCAAGCAAGCCCTTCGCTTCCATCTTTTTCAGCAGCACAGCGACACGCGCAGTGCTCACATGCATATAATCGCTCACCATGCCCGCTGTTACGATCCGATCCGTATCGCCCAGATAGAGCAAAATTGCCCGCATGCCGGCCGTGCTTGAATCAATGCTTTGAAACAGCTGTGAAGGCGGCGCTTTCTTCAGCTCGCTCAGAAGCAATTGAATCTGTTCCTCTGTAGCCATCAAAAACACCCTCCTTTTTAATTAACCTAGTTAGAATCTAACCATGTTAGTTATTTTAGTGCTGAATCCCATGACTGTCAAGGGTTCAATTGAAAATAAAATGTGAATTATGCAAAGCTTGGGCAATTCCGGCATGATATTCACAGCAGGCTCTTTTGCAGTTCGCTTTTCTTTGTACCAATTTGAAATTTATCCAGCAGGATATTTGCTATGATTATGAAAAAGCTTTTTCCAATACATCGCCAGAGCCACTACAGACGCAATACGTGCGCCGGCATCCTAGATCGGGTCAGCCCACAGCACGTTCAGAACATTGCCGGTGGCGTCCAACAGCAATACTGTAGGAACCAGAATCACGATCTGGCGGAGCAGAGAAAGCACGGTGGACTTATGTGGAATGACTCGAAAACTGATACAATCCAGTGCTACCGTTTTGCAATATAGCTTTCGTTTTGCATTGGGTGCATTTGGGTGCAAATATCATTCTCTTGGGTGCAA
>CAYWLE010000349.1:0-1095 GCA_964458825.1 uncultured Oscillospiraceae bacterium
GACCAAGACCGACGGCGCAGCAAAGGAGAAGGTATAATGAGCGAGCAAAAGAAGAATTCTGTCCGCGAGCCGCTGTTTCATCTGGCAAAGCGCAGCAGCGTGAACCCCATCGCCGCATGGCTGATCCGCATCGCCGCCATCCTGCTCGGCTTGGCGGTTTGCGGGCTGGTGGCGTTTCTGCTGATCGATAAGCTGCACGACGATCCCTCCCGCATTGGCGATTTCTATAATTGCTTCATCAAGGGTTCCTTCACCAGCGAACGCAAGCTGTGGAAGCTGCTGAAGAACATCGCCGTGCTCCAGTGCATCTCTCTGGCCGTGACCCCCGCCTTCCGCATGCGCTTCTGGAATATCGGCGCGGAGGGACAGACGCTCATGGGCGTGCTTGGTTCCATCACCGTCGCCTTCTACTTCGGCGGCAGCGTGCCGGAGTGGCAGCTGCTGATCATGATGTTCTGCGCCGCGCTGATCTATGGCATGGTGTGGGCGCTGATCCCCGCGCTGTTCAAGGCAAAGTGGAACACCAACGAAACCCTCTTTACCCTGATGATGAACTACGTGGCAACCTATGTCGTGAGCTACTTTCTGGTGATCTGGGTACCCAGCGGCTCCTCCACCCTCGGCAAGCTCAGCTATGGCAAGCTGCCTCCCCTGCCCTTTGGCAACCAGTATCTGCTGATCGTGCTGATCGCGCTGGTGCTTACCGTGCTGCTCTTCATCTATCTGAAGTATAGCAAGCAGGGCTATGAGATATCCGTCGTGGGCGAGAGCATCCGCACCGCCCAGTACAGCGGCATCAACGTCAGCAAGGTCATCATCCGCACGATGGTGGTCAGCGGTCTGCTGTGCGGTCTTGCCGGCTTCATCATCGGCGCCGGGCTCGACCAGAGCGTGACCACCGAATCCGTGGGCGGACAGGGCTTTACCGCCATCATCGTATCTTGGCTGGCAAACTTCAACCCCATCATCATGCTGGTCACCTCCGGGCTGATCTCCTTCCTGAATTCCGGCGCGGCGCAGATTTCGCAGGACTTCAACGTCAGCGGCGCGCTGCCGGATGTTATCGTGGGCATCACCCTGTTCTTCATCATCGGC
>CAYWLE010000350.1:0-1086 GCA_964458825.1 uncultured Oscillospiraceae bacterium
CGTCAATAGGTCGGACACGATGCGGTTCAGCCGGTCGATCTCCTTATTGACGTCGGTAAGAAAATCCTTGGTCATGATCGGATCCACAGGATCCTGATACAGCAGCGTTTCGATGAGTATCTTCATCGTGCTCAGCGGCGTCTTCAGCTCGTGGGAGGCATTGGATACAAACTGGCTTCTGGATTTGTCCAGCGCCTCGATCTTCTCCGACATGGAGTTAAACGCCCGGGCAAGCTCAGCAAATTCATTCTTGCCGCGCACATTGACGCGGGTGGAGAGGTCGCCCCGGGTCATCTTGCGTATGCCCTCGCTCAGGTCGCCGATGGGGCGGGTGAAGGCGCGCATCACAAACAGGCTGATCAGCAGCACCATCGCGGCCACGACAACCATCCAAACCAGTATCTTCAGCTGGATGGAGTGCAGGTTTTCATAGATCTCCTGCACGGCGGACACATAGACCAGCACGCCTACCCGGGAAGCGCCGTGCTCGATCACATTGGCATAAAGACCGCTCATAGCGCTCACATTTTCATAGAAGGACAGGGCGCTGCGCAGCCAGAAGCTGCCGGAGGCGCCGCCATCATAGAAGCCGTATTCGCTTGCAGCGCCGGCAAGCACGGAGGCAACCTCGTGGTTGAAGAAGCGAGTGCCGCTGAGCTGGGATAGGGTATCATACTGGATTACGCCATAGCTGTCCACAACAAGCACGCGCCCGGCATTTTCATCCGCTGTGCCGCGTGCGAGGGTGGCTAGGCTGTCAATATCAAGGGCGACCAGAGCCTCGCCAACCTGCTCCGCAAGGGAGGCTGCGATTCTCTGGTCGTCTCGAATGCGCTGGGTAAAGAGGGTTTCGCCCACCAGCTGGATCAGCGATACAGCCACGGCGGAGAAAGCCACGAGGATGATCAACAGGTAGGTGAATACGATCTTCCAGCGTATGGAATGAAGTAATTTTTTAATCCTTGTCCGTAAAATAGTAGCCAACTCCCCACTTGGTGAAGATGTATTCCGGCTGGCTGGGCACGCGCTCGATCTTCTCGCGCAGGCGGCGGATGTGTACGTCTACGGTGCGCAGGTCGCCCAGAT
>CAYWLE010000351.1:0-1082 GCA_964458825.1 uncultured Oscillospiraceae bacterium
CTCCGCGCCCAGACGCTTTGCGCAGCGGGCCGCGTCCATGGCAACGTTGCCGCCGCCAACCACGGCAACCTTCTTGCCATGCTGGATGGGGGTCTTGCTGCCTTCCCTGTAAGCCTTCATCAGGTTGATGCGGGTGAGGAACTCATTGGCGGAATACACGCCCTTGAGGGACTCGCCGGGGATGCCCATGAAGCGGGGCAGGCCAGCGCCGGAGCCGATGAACACCGCCTCGAAGCCATCCTCAAACAGCTCGTCGATGGTGGTGGACTTGCCGATTACGGCGTTGGTGATGATGTCCACGCCCATTGCCTTGAGGTTGTCCACTTCCTTATTGACGATCGCCTTGGGCAGACGGAACTCCGGAATGCCATAGGAGAGCACGCCGCCAGCCACGTGCAGCGCTTCATATACAGTAACCTTGTAGCCAAGGCGAGCCAGATCGCCCGCGCAAGTCAGACCGGCAGGACCCGCGCCAACCACGGCGATGCGATGGCCGTTGCTTGCGGGAGCGGTGGGAGCCTGGGTGGAATGCTCGCGATGCCAGTCGGCAACGAAGCGCTCCAGACGGCCGATGCCCACGGGCTCACCCTTGATGCCGCGGATGCACTTGCTTTCGCACTGGGTCTCCTGCGGACATACGCGGCCGCACACGGCGGGCAGGGAGGACTGCTTGTTCAGAATTTCGAAGGCACCCTCGATATCCTCGTTGGCAAGCTTTTCGATGAAGGCGGGAATATCGATGCGCACCGGGCAAGCGCCTACGCAGGGCTTGTTTTTGCAGTTCATGCAGCGGCGCGCCTCTTCGATCGCCATTTCATAGGTATAACCGGTGGCCACTTCCTCAAATACCTTGTTGCGGTAATTGGGCTCCAGGGAGGGCATGGGGCACTTGGTAAGGCTCATATTCTTCTGTGCCATTTTATTCGACCTCCTTCTTCAGCAGGTTGCAGGTCTCCTCGCGCTTATGGGCTTCGAAATCGCGGTACATTGCGCCGCGCTTCATTGCCTCGTCAAAATCCACCAGATGTCCGTCAAACTCGGGGCCGTCCACGCAGGCAAACTTGGTCTCACCGCCCACGGTC
>CAYWLE010000352.1:0-1060 GCA_964458825.1 uncultured Oscillospiraceae bacterium
GGTGGAGCACTTACGGCTGCCATCATCCTGATCCTGCCATGTGCTTACGCCGCTGGCATCCTGATGGGTGCATTTGCCATTGCAGGAACTATAGCCGTAGCACAAGCCGGTTGCGGGATTCCAGACGTGATTTACGCCAAAGTTTATCTCGCAATCCTGGCATTGATGCAATGATTTATCTATCCCAGTAATATACAATTTACTATGCGGGCACTGGTAGTCGCACCCCTCCGCCTTGCACTTGCCGTCATCGTTGCTCAGTACATGGGCTGGAAGACCAAACTTCGATTTGTTACAGTTACTGTTTTTGCAGAAATGTTCCCCTTTAGTGGCATCGTAGCGCCAGAATTTATGGAAGCAGTATTCGCAGTTCTCAAACGTACATACGCCATCATCGCCTTCTGTATGAAGAGTGTCTGTTGAAAATTTGCATTCGGTGCAAGCATGCTGCCAATTACCATTATGTCTTGCTTCAAACTCATGCTCCAGTTTAATGCCGCAGAAGTAGCATTTGTGGTAGGTCTTGTCAAAGGTAGTCGTGCTGATGGTAATTCTCTCATGCTTGCTGCCCTCTGGAGCCTTGGAAAGGTTATGGTCGCAATATTTACCGCAGGTGGAGCACTGGCCGGTGGGGGTTTCTGTATCCTTATCGTAGGTATGGTCGGAGCAGGTATAGCCGCAGGTGGAGCACTTACGGCTGCCATCATCCTGATCCTGCCATGTGCTTACGCCGCTGTCATCCTGATGGGTGCAGGCGAAGGTGCAGGGGGCAAAATATCCATAGCCCAGATCAACTTTTTGCGTGCATTTGCCGTTTGACCATTGATGGGCGCCATAGCAGCGGCCGTTGAGATTAATATCATTTCCGCATCTCAAGCAGCCGATTGTCATCTTCGTGCAGTCGCGGTCGTTTTCGGCAAAATAGTGACCGGTATTCACCACATCTGCATTACAAGCGAGACAGTATCCACCAAATTCGGCTTCACAGCTTATTTTTTCAGTGGCAGAAATGACATCGCCGCCACAATCAGGGCAGATAAATGTATGCGTGTAGTCCACT
>CAYWLE010000353.1:0-1030 GCA_964458825.1 uncultured Oscillospiraceae bacterium
GACCTGAACCTGCGCGCCAAGGAGGGCGGCTGGTTCGGCGCAAGCAGCTATGGCTGTGAGTTCCCCGTCACTCCCTACGAAGCCTTCCTGCCCATATTGCGGGACGAGAGCTTCACCTTCCTCGAGGAGGAGGAGCTGCCGGAGGAATACCGCCCGATGACGCAGCTTTGATCAGCCTGCCATCACAATCCAATAAAAAACGGCTGCCCGCCATCCGAAGCTCACACAGAGTTTCAGATGGTGGACAGCTTTTTTATTTGCTTATCGTTGATAATTACTTGAAATACTTCACTGCCGCCTCGAACATGCGGATATCATAGCTGCCGGGCACGTTTCTGTAAAGACCCGCGCCGATGCGTTCGCTGTGACCCATCTTGCCGAACACGCGGCCATCGGGCGAGGTGATGCCCTCGATGGCATACATGGAGCCGTTGGGGTTGAAGTGTACGTCGGCAGTGGCGTTGCCCTCCAGATCCACATACTGGGTAGCGATCTGGCCGTTGGCTGCAAGCTGACGGATCAGCTCCTCGCTGGCAAGGAAGCGTCCCTCGCCGTGGGAGATCGGCACGCTGTAAATATCGCCTACGTTGGTCAGGCTCAGCCACGGGCTCTTGTTGGAGGCAACGCGGGTGCGCACGATGCGGCTCTGGTGGCGGGCGATGGTATTGAAGCTGAGGGTGGGGCAGCTTTCATCGGTATCGATGATCCTGCCATAGGTAACCAGACCCAGCTTGATCAGCGCCTGGAAGCCATTGCAGATGCCGCAAATCAAACCATCGCGCTTCTCCAGCAGCTCGGTCACGCCATCCTTGACGGCTGCGTTGCGGAAGAAGGCAGTGATGAACTTGCCGCTGCCGTCCGGCTCGTCGCCGCCGGAGAAGCCGCCGGGGATGAAGATCATCTGCGCAGACTTCAGTTCCTCAGCAAAGCGATCCACGCTGCGCTGGATGCCCGCCGCGCGGAGGTTGTTGATCACGATGATCTCCGGCTCCGCGCCAGCATCCCGCACAGCCTTGGCGCTGTCATATTC
>CAYWLE010000354.1:0-1001 GCA_964458825.1 uncultured Oscillospiraceae bacterium
CGGCCGTCCAGCACTGCCCGGAAAAGCTCGCCAGCCTCGCAGGCGCTGCCCACGATCAAGCCCTCGCGGTACTTCGTGATCAGGCTGCGTGGTATGCGCGGCGTGCGGTGGAAGTAGTTCAGGTGTCCCTCGCTCACCAGCCGGTATAGGTTCTCCATGCCCTTCTGGCTGTAGGCCAGCAGGATAATGTGGTAGGCCTGCTTGCCTGCGTCGGTCTGGTAGCAGCTGTTCAGCTCGCCGATGGTATGTATCTTCTTTTGAGCGCGCACCTCGGCAAGCACCTTCATCAGCACAAGGCTGGTGGCGCGTGCATCGTGTACCGCCCGATGGGCATTGGCGAGGGACACGCCCAGCTGCTTGCATATGTTGCCCAGCTTGTGGCTCTTGAAGTTGGGATATTGGTTGCGCACCAGCGCCAGCGTGTCCAGCACGGGATGCTCAAAGGGTAGCCCGGCGTCCCGAAAGGCTCGGCGGAAGAAGGCGATGTCAAAGGCTGCGTTGTGGGCAACCAGCACCGCGCCTTCGCAGAACCTCGCAAATTCCGGCATCACGTCCATCAGCCGCGGCTTGTCCCGCAGCATGGCTGTGGATATGCCGGTAAGCTCCACAACCTTCTCCGGCACCGGCCTGCCGGGGTTGATGAGCTGAGAAAACTCCGCAACCTCCACGCCATTCTCAATGCGCACCGCGCCGATCTCAATGATCTCGTCGGCATGGGTGTTCAGTCCTGTGGTTTCCACATCCAGCACCACATAAACCGCGCCGTCCAGCCTCCGCGTGCCGTCGCCATCCACGATGCTCGCCGCATCGTCGATCAGGTAGCCCTCGCAGCCGGGAATAAGCTTGACGCCGTTCTTCTTGGCGGCTCCGAAGGCTTCCGGGTATGCCTGAACCACGCCGTGGTCGGTTATGGCGATTGCCTTGTGACCCCACTTGGCTGCCTGCTTGATCAGGTCGCTGGGGGAGGCGCAGGCGTCCATCGTGGAGAAGGAGGTGTGCAG